>VGPB01000031.1 GCA_016875695.1 Chloroflexota bacterium
GCGAGCCGGCTGCGCCGGCTGCGCCGCGCCCGCTGCAGTTCCTGACGCTCGAGGACGACGCGGTGGACGCGCCGGCCTGCGACCCCAGCGACCCGAATTGTGCCGTCGGCGTCGCCGAGCCTGCGGCCTTCGGCGCGGCGCTCTACGGCGAGGACGAGCTCGCGGCGCTGCCGGAGGGCGCGTAGCTCGCCGTGGCCGGCTGCGGCAACCCGGTGGCGATCGCGGGACTGGCGCCCGGCGAGCGCGTGCTCGACCTCGGCTTGGGCGGAGGCATCGACTGCTTCCTGGCTGCGCAGCGCATCGGGCCGGCGGGCGAGGTCTGGGGGCTCGATATGACATCCGAGATGGTGCAGCTCGCGCGCCATAACGCAGCAACGATGGAGCTCGCGAACGTGCGCTTCCGCCTCGGCGAGATCGAGGACATCCCGGTCGCCGACGCGAGTTTCGACGTGGTGATCTCGAACTGCGTGATCAACCTGTCGACGGACAAGCCGCGCGTGCTCGCGGAGGCGTTCCGCGTGCTCGCGCCCTGCGGGCGGCTCGGCGTGTCGGACATGGTGCGCACGCGCGCGCTCACGCCCGTCGAAGCGCGTGACGCTGAGGCGTGGGCAGGCTGCGTGGCGGGGGCGCTGCCGGCGGCCGAGTTCGCGCAGCTGCTCGCGGCCACAGGCTTCGTCGATGTGGCGATCGACGTCGAGGACAGCGAGCGCGGGGTTGTGAGCGCGTACATCGCCGCGCGGCGCCCTGCGTAGTCCAGCCGCCTAGCGCGGCGCGCGGCCCGGCCGCAGCACGAGCACCGCGACCAGCCCCGCGGTGACCGCGAGCCATACGCCCGTTGCGAGCGCCGCGGAGCTCGGCGCCACGAGCGCGCCGTAGGCGATGTTGTAGCTCGTCGCGACGAGCATCGACGAGAAGCCGAGCACGGACGCGGCGAGACCCGAGATGTGGGGGAAGGGCACCAGCGCGCCGGCCATCGCCGACGGCCGGGTCAGCCCGAGCCCGAGCGCCGTTACGAACATCGGCGTGAGCAGCGTCAGCACGTGCGCGCCGCCCGCCCACATCATCGCGGCCATCGCGAGGCTCGACGCGGCGGCGATCGTCGCGCCCGCGCGGACGAGCTGGCCGCCGGCCACGCGGCCGGTGAAGCGGCTCGACAGCGTCGCGCCGGCCATCAGCCCGAGCGCGACGAAGCCGAAGCTCAGCCCGTAGACCTGCGCGCTCAGCCCGAGCTCGTCGATGAGCACGAACGACGATGACGAGATGAAGGCGAGCTGTCCCGCGAACATGAGCCCCATGACGAGCGCGTAGCCGACGTACGTGCGGTTGCCGAGCACGGTGCGATAGTCGGCGAGCAGCCCCGCGATGCCGCTGGGTCGCGTGCCGCGTCCGGCGTTCGTCTCCGGCAGCAGCAGCCGGTACAGCACGGCCAGGAGCACGCCGAGCGCGCTGAGCGTCAGGAACACCGCGTGCCAGCCGAACGCCTCATGCAGCGCGCCGCCGATGATCGGCGCGACGGCCGGCGCGAGCGGCAGCGCGATCGCCATGTACGACAGCACGCGCGCCGCGCGCTCGCGCCCGTACACGTCGAGCACGATCGCCTGCGCGAGCGCGGGACCGGCGCCGCCGCCGAGGCCCTGCAGCACGCGGCCCGCGAGCAGCATCTCGGCGGACTGCGCGAAGAGCGCGAGCAGTCCGCCTGCGCTGAACAGCGCCATGCCCGCGAGCAGCACGGGCCGCCGCCCGAGGCGGTCCGACGCGGGCCCGTACACCAGCTGCGAACCAGCGAAGGAGATGATGAACAGCGTGACGGCGAGCTGCAGGCGTGCCTCGCTCGCGGCGAACTCGGCGCGCAGGGCGGGCAGCGACGGCAGGAACATGTCCACGCTGAGCGGTGCGACTGCGCTCAGCGCCACCAGTAGCGCGGCGGCGGGCAGCGCCTCGGCGCGGCGCCGGTCGCGCTCGCTGAGCGCGGCGCGCGCGGGCGCGGTGACGGCAGGTGTCGTCACGGCGTGCGGGGGCTAGACGTACGGCTGCAGGCGGTCGCGGATACCGTCGTCGAAGACGATGTGGCCCGTGTACGACGGCGGCTGCTCGCAGATGTAGCGCGCGGCGCGGCCCATCCACTCGGCGTCGTCGAAGTCGAGCCGCGGGTTCGCCGGGTCGTTCTGCGCGAAGATGTTGCCGGGCGTGCGGATCCGGTACTTCAGCGACAGCACGTTCGCCTTGATCTGGTGCTCCTGCACGTTCATGGCGAGCCCCTGCGTGAAGCGCTCGAGGCCGGCCTTCACCATGCCGTAGAAGAGCCCGCCGATGCCGGCGTCCGTGTAGGGGCCGGGGCCAGGGAAGATCGCGGCCGCCGACGAGATGTTAATGATGTCGCCGCCGCCCGCCGCGCGCAGGTGCGGCAGCGCAGCCTTGCACAGCAGCACCGGCCCGCGCAGGTCGATCTGCCACATCAGCTCGATGTGCCGCTCGAGCACCGTCTCGAGGTCGCCGGGCACGAGGATGGCCGCGTTGTTGACGATGATGTCGAGGCGCCCGAACTGCTCGACGGTCGCCGCGACGCCCGCGCGGATGCTCTCGGGGTCGCGCATGTCTATGCGCAGCGGCACGGCCTTGTGTCCGGCGTCCGTGATCGCCTGCGCGACGCTGTGGATGGTGCCGGGCAGTCGTGGGTCGCTCACTTCTTCCGAGCGCGCCGCGACGACCACCTGCGCGCCGCCGCGCGCGAGGTGCTTCGCGATGTACTCGCCGATGCCGCGGCTCGCACCCGTGACGATCGCCACCCGCCCGTCGAGCGTCATCGTCCGTCCTCCCTCGGTCCGCCTGGTGCCGGTTGCGGCGGGGATTGTACGCCCGTGGGCTGCTTAGCCCGCGAGCACGGCGAAGGTGCCGGCGAGGCACAGCACGGTGCCGGCGCCGATGCGCGGGGTGGCGCGCTCACCGAGGAACAGCATCGCGAGAGGGAGCGCCATGAGCGGGGCGGTCGAGTTCAGCACCACGGCGCGCGCCGCGCCCGCCTGGGTCAGCGCGAAGAGGTACAGCCAGGAGCCGAGCCCGGTGCCGAGCGCCGCCACGGCGACGGTGGCGAGCAGGTCGCGGCCGCGCGGGAGCGTGCGCAGCACCGCGCCGCGCGTGGCGGCGAGCGAGATCGCGGCCACGGCGAGCCCGCCCGCAGGGAGGCGGATCGCGGCGATCGCCGTCGCGTCGAGGCCCGCGCGCGCGCCCGCGACCAGCAGCGTCGCGACCGTCCAGCACGCTGACACGACGACCACCGCGAGCGCCGCAAACCGGGGACTCCAGCGCGGGCCGCTCACCCTGTCGCCGAGCGCGCCCGCGGCATCGCCGACGATGAGGTAGGTGCCGGCGATTACCAGCAGGGTGCCGGTGAGCAGCGCCCAGCCGAGCGGCTCGTCCAGCAGCACGATGCCGCCCGCCGCGCTGAGCGCGACCCACAGCGCGGTGGTCGTGGGCACCATGCGCTGTAGGCCGACGTGGCGCAGCGAGCGTATGTAGGCCGTGTCGCCGAGGCCGTAGCCGATGAGCCCGCTCGCCGCCATCGCGGCGAGCGCGGCGGCGCCCGCGCGCGTGAGCTCGGTGGCGCCGCCGGCGGCGAACAGCGCGGCCAGCACGAGCGGCGTGGCCAGCAGCATGCGCAGCGCGCTCAGCACCGGCGCGGGGTAGCGCGCGCCGAGGCGCGCCAGCACGACGCTTGTGCCCGCCCACGTGAGCGCCGAGCCGAGTGCGGCCAGCTCCCCCAAACCCGCTCCTCCCGCGCCGAGCATCTTCACGCGCGCCGCGCTCGGCGGCGAGCGGCAGCGCGAGGGCTGGTGCTACAGTGGCCTGCGGACCGCGAAACGCGGACACGGCGGGAGGTGAGTGATGGACTGGAACGACAACGCGGAGCAGGCCGCGTTCCGGCAGCAGGTCGCGGACTTCATCCGCGAGCGCCTGCCCGCGGAATATCGCCGCCGCGCCGAGGCCACCGACGACGAGGGCGGCGGGGAGGGCCTCTTCGCCTGGTACGCCGACCGCGTCTCGGAGCGCCAGGTGGACCGCGACGCGGCGAAGCAGTGGGCCGACGCGCTCGCCGAGCGCGGCTGGATCGCCCCGCACTGGCCCAAGGAGTACGGCGGCGCCAGCCTGACGACGATGGAGCAGTTCATCTTCGGCGAGGAGATGGCGAAGGCGAAGGCGCCGATGGTGGGCGGGTCCGGCGTGATGCTGCTCGGCCCCACTGTGCTGGTGCACGGCAGCGAGGCGCAAAAGGCGAAGTACCTCGGGCGCATCCTCTCGGGCGAGGTCGCGTGGGCGCAGGGCTACTCGGAGCCCGGCGCAGGCTCGGACCTCGGCTCGCTGCAGACGCGCGCCGTGCGCGACGGCGACGAGTACGTGATCAACGGTCAGAAGATCTGGACCTCCGCGGCGCACCTCTCGGACGCGCTGTTCGCGCTGGTGCGCACCGACCCGGACGCGCCCAAGCACCGCGGCATCTCCTTCCTGATGATCGACGACATCCACACGCCGGGCATCAGCGTGCGGCCGCTCATCGACGCGTCATGGGGCCACACCGTCAACGAGACGTTCTTCCAGGACGTGCGCGTGCCCGTCGCGAACCTGCTGGGCGAGGAGAACCGCGGCTGGTACGTGGGCATGACGCTGCTGGACTTCGAGCGCTCTGGCATCGGCGGGGCTGTCGAGCAGCGCCGCGCGCTCGCGGAGCTCGTCGACACCGCGTGCACGGACGAGCGCTCGCTGCTCGATCGCAACCGGTTCCTGCGCGGGCGCATCGCGGACCGCGCGCTCGACATCGAGGTGTCGTACGCGTTCTCGATGCGCATCGCGTCGATGCAGGCGGCCGGGCTGGTGCCGAACTACGAGGCGTCGATGGGCAAGATGTTCGGCTCAGAGGCCGGGCAGGAGCTGCACCGCGTCGGCATGCGCACGTTCGGCCTGCACGCGACACTATGGCCCGGCGACGAGCGCGCGCCGCTCGCGGGCAAGCACACGCGCGGCTACGTGCGCTCGATCCCCTCGACGATCGCGGGCGGTTCGTCCGAGGTGCAGCGCAACATCATCGCCACGCGCGGGCTCGGCCTGCCTCGCGGCTAGCGATGTTTCAGGGCCGCGGCTCTGGACCGTGGCAGTGCAGCGTTCCGCTGGCAGCGTTCCGCTGCACTGCCGGGCTGGTGCGGCCTGCTCCCAAGCGGGCCGCACCCTGTGTGTCGGCGCGTTCGATGCTGCGCGTGGCGGTGGCTCGGCGCTACTCGACCGGCGGATGGGTCAGCGCGCGCGGCTGCAGACCGCACGCCTCTGCAAGCAGCTCATAGCTGCGCAGGCGTGCGGCGTAGTCGTGCGTGATGGTCACGACCATCACCTCGTCCGTCTCGAAGCCGGCGGCGAGCTCCTCGAGGCCGGCGCGCACGCCGTCCGGCTTGCCCTCGAGCGCGAGCGATTGCTGGTAGCGGATGTACTCCCACTCGGCATCGGTGTAGTCGGCGGCCAGCGCCTCCTCCGGCGTCGGCACGCCGGCACGCGCGTCGCGGCCCTGCTGGCGGCGCAGGCGCATGAGGTGGCGGCTAATGCCGAGGCGCCGAGCCTCGGTGGTGGTCTCGGCACACAGCGCGGACACGGCGATGCTCACGCGCGGCGTGTCGAGCCACGGCGATGGCCGGAAGCGCGCGCGGTAGTCGGCGACCACGCGTTCGCCGCCGGCGGGGCTGATGAACTGCGCGAAGGAGAACCCCAGGCCTTGCTCCGCGGCGAACCGCGCGCTGTCCCACGCGCTGCCCAGCAGCCACGGCTCCGGCATGCCCGGCCCCGCCGGGATCGCGCGGATGCCGTGGTACGGATGATCTTCGGCGACACCGTGCGTCATGTACGCGAGCACCTCCGCGACCTGCAGCGGGTACGCCTCCAGCGGGAGCGCGCCGGGGCCGTGCGCGAGCGCGCGCGACGTGAGGCCGTCGCTGCCCGGCGCGCGGCCGAGGCCCATGTCGATGCGCCCCGGATAGAGAGCCTCCAGCAGCCGGAACACCTCGGCGACCTTCAACGCCGCGTAGTGCGTGAGCATCACGCCGCCGGTGCCGACGCGGATGGCGTGCGTCGCGGCGGCCACGGCCGCGGCCAGCACCTCCGGGCTCGCGCTGGCGAGCGTGCCCGTGTTGTGGTGTTCGGCGAGCCAGTAGCGCGCGTAGCCGAGGCGGTCGGCCGCCTGCGCGAGCGCGATGGTGGCAAGCAGCGCCTCGCGCGCGGTGCCGCCCGTGCGCACCGGGGACTGGTCGAGGACGCTCAGCCGCAGCGCGCTCATCGGCGGATTCTACGCGCACGCCGGCGCAACCTCGTACCATGCGCACGCGACGGCGCGGGGCGAGGGAGCAGCGGCATGCCGGTCCCGGAGCGCGAGGCGTGGCTGGCGCGCTTCGACACGGCGCCCGCGCGACGGCTCGGTGTTGCGCCCGAGTCCGTCGAGCGGGGCTTCGCGGCGTTCGCCATCGCCGTGCCGTACGGGGACGAGCGGGACGATGATCCGCTGTTCTTCGCGACGGCGCTGCACTACGCGGCGGACATCGCGGCGCTCTCCGCGGTCATCGCGCGCTGCGAGCTGGAGCAGCCGAACGGAACCGCGAGCGTGCACCTGGCCGAGCTCGCAGCCCCGCGTGGCCCCGTGCGCGTGTGGTCGCGGGTGGTGCACTGGGGCGAGTACGCCGCCCTGCTGGAGATCGCAGCCGAAGATGCCTCGGGCGCGCTCGTGGCGCGCGGGCTCACCGGCTACTCGCTGCGGCCGCCCGCGAGCATGCCGTGAGCGGGGGCGGCGGCGTGCTGCTGCAGGAGCTGGGCGTGGTCGTCGAGGCCGCGGGCGAGGGCGCGACGCGGCTCGCCATCGACCGCGAACGCGTGCAGCTGCGAGGCGTGCGTGACTCCATCAACGGCGGCCTCGTAGCTGCGCTGGTGGAGGCGGCGTTCCGGGTGTGCCTGGAGGCGATGCTCGACGCCGGAGAGGGGCTGGGCCGCACGCAGGAGGTGTCGGTGGCGTACCTCTCGGCCGCGCGCGGAGAGCGCACGACGTTCGAGGCGCGGCTGCTGCGCAAGGGCCGCCGGCTCGCCGTCGGCGAGGTGGAGGTGCGCGACGCTGGCAGCGGGGAGCTGAACGCGAAGGCGCAGGTGAGCTGCGCGCTCGTGCCGCCGGCCGGCTGAGGGCGGGGCGTGCCAGACATAACGCCCGGCTATAATCCGAGGTGCCCAAGCGGCGGCACTGTGGCTGTCGACGCGACCCAGAGGGAGCACCGTCGTGACTGCACGTTCCCGCTTCGATGACCTGCTCGATCGGCCCGCGCTCGGGCGGCGGCAGGCGCTGCGTAGAGGCGCGCTCGTCGCGTCTGGTCTCGCGGCCGCGGCGCTGCTCGGCTGTGGCGGTGACGACGACGAGGCCGCGCAGTCGACCGACACGTCCTCGCAGCCGGCCGCCTCCGGGCACGGGACCGGTGCGCAGCAGGTCAAGGTCTACAAGGACCCCACGCTGCCGTACGCTTACACGTTCGCTGAGCCAAACAAGCCCTTGAAGAAGGGCGGCATCTTCAAGGTCGCCGTCAACTGGGACTACGCCACGCAGGATACGACGAAGGGCGCCGGCTCCGGCACGATCGCGGTGCCGAACATCGTCTACAACCGCCTGATCGGTCACGTGCGCGGCGTGAGCCCCATCTACAACCCGTTCAAGCTCCAGCTCGAGCCGCAGATCGCGAAGAGCTGAGAGCTGTCGCCGGACGGCATGACGCACACATTCCGCCTGCAGCCAAACGTGAAGTGACAGAACGTGAAGCCGCTCAACGGCCGCGCGTTCACGGCCGCCGACGTGAAGTTCACATTCGAACGCTACCAGCGCGAGGGCGTGAACACGCGATACTTCGTGAACGTCGCCGCCTTCGAGACGCCCGACCCGCTCACGCTCAAGGTGACGATGAAGAAGCCGATGGCGGACTTCCTGGTCCCGCTCGGCAGCTTCTACACGACGCTGCACCCGAAGGAGCTCGTCGACGACGGCCGCATCGAGAAGACGGGCGTCGAGACCCAGCCGTTGAGGCGATCCTTCGACCATGAGTGCAGCTGCGCGGCCAGGTAGCGCTCGGCCCCCGGCTTGACGTGCATGCGCGCAATGGTGCCCTACATATCGTTCCCCCTGCGCCCCGCCAGGCTTGTGTGAGGTGCTACGGCTGCTCGAGCAAAATGTCGGTCTCCAGCGCATCGACCCAGCGGCGCAACACCAGCAGATCGTACGTCGCGCCGGTGCGGTCCTTTACGTGGCGTTGCAGGATCGCCTCGTTCTCGAAGCCGTAGTTCTGGAAGACGTTGATCGCGCTGGCCTGGTCGGTGGTCATCTGCGCCACCATCTTTTCGATGCCCATGGCGCTCGCGACGCGGAACGCCTCCTTCATCAGGCTGCGCCCGAGGCCGAGCCCGCGCACCGCGGGCCCGAGCAGCACGCGCACCTCCGCGACGTGTCGGGACCAGCGCACGCGGCTGGGGTCCACGACTAGGTAGCCGCACACCTCGCCGTCACGCGTGGCAAGCAGCGTGATGAGCTCCGCGTCGCCCAGCCAGGCATCGACCTGCGCCGCGTCGGTGATGTCGCGACGCAGGAACAGCAGCTCGTGCTCCGGGAGCGCGCGCGCGAAGGCGAGTATCGCGGCGGCGTCGTGCGCAGTCGCCCGGCGCAGCGTGACCGGCGCGCCGCGCGTCTGGACCTGCATCGGGTAGAGCTGCGAGACCTGTTCGAGCGCCATCGCCCCCTCGCCTCCCGGCGGGCACGCCGCCGGCCGCATCGCCGCTGCATCATAGGCGCGGCTCCCCGCGTCGGGGCGCCGAGTGCTGAGAGGGGCGAGCTGTGTCGATCGAGCGCATCAATCCGCCGGGCGTGGTATCCACCGGTGGCGGCTATACCCACGTGGTGAAGGCCGCGGGGACGTGCACCGTGTACATCTCGGGCCAGGTGGGGCTGGACGCCACGGGCAAGCTCGCCGGCGATTTCGCGGCGCAGGCGCGGCAGGTGTTTGCAAACCTGCGCACGTGCCTGGCGGCGGCGGGCGCGAAGCCCGCTCAGATCGTGAAGATGACGACGTACATCGTCGGCTACCAGGCGGCCGTGCACCGGCCGGCGCTGGCCGAGGCGCGCACGGCGGTGTTCGGCGCGCACCCGCCTGCGAGCACGCTCGTGGGCGTGCAAGCGCTCGCCGCCCCGGACCTGCTGATCGAGGTCGAGGCGATCGCGATGCTGGACTAGGCGCGCCCGGTCGCATCACGCGCGTTGACAGCTCGAGGGGCGGGTCGCACTCTGGCTGCGGCCGCCCGGGGCTGCCCGTGAGGGCGCGGACGGAGGGGTGTGCGATGGCTGCATTCGAGCTCGAGGTCGTCGACGGGCACATCGCCGTGATGCACCTCAACCGCTCGGACGCGATGAACGCGATCAACCGCGAGATGCGCGAAGGCATGGAGGCGGCGTTCGAGCGGCTGAACAGCGATCGCGAGCTACACGTCGCGATCCTCATCGGCGAGGGGGGCCGTGCGTTCAGCGCGGGGGCCGACTTGAAGGAGATTGCGGAGGCGGGCGGCTTCGGCGGCACGCCGTGGACGCCACGCGTGTCGTCGTTGATGGGCACGCTCGAGGTGTGGAAGCCGCTAATCGCTGCGATCGACGGCTTCTGCCTGGGGGCGGACTCGAGATGTCACTCGCGTGCGACATCCGCGTCGCGACTGCGGCGTCGACGTTTGGGCTGCCGGAGGTCTCGCGCGGCATCATTCCGGGCGCGGGCGGCACGCAGCGCATCACGCGGGCGATCCCGTTCGGCATCGCGCTGGAGCTGTTGATGACGGGCAAGCGCATCGCCGCGGACGAGGCTGCGCGCTGGGGCCTGATCAACCATGTGGTGCCATCGCGCGACGAGCTGCTGCCGAAGTGCCTGGAAATCGCCGGGCAGATCGGGGAGAACGGGCCGCTGGCCGTGCAGGCGGTGAAGGAGGCTGCATACCGCAGCCGCTACACAACGCTCGCCGAGGGGCTGCGCATCGAACAGTTCGAGTCGGGGCTGCTCGCGAACACAGAGGACGCGAAGGAGGGCCCGCGCGCCTTCGCCGAGAAACGCCCGGTCAACTTTCACGGCCGGTAGCGGCGCGTCGCGTCGTCGCTGAGGAGGGTGAGCCATGGACTGGGCGGACACAGCGGAGCAGGCCGCGTTCCGGGGCGAGGTGCACGAGTTCATTGAGACACGGCTGCCGGCATGGTACCGCGCGCGGCACACGCTGGGCGACGGCCACCATGTGGGCCCGTTCTCCGACGACTACGGCGGCGATCGCGCCTCCAGCGAGCCGGTGCGGCGCGATGCCGCGCTCGCGTGGGCGCGGGCGCTGGCCGACCGGCGCTGGGTCGCGCCGCACTGGCCGGTCGAGTACGGTGGCGGCGGCATGACGACGATGGAGCAGTTCATCTTCCGCCAGGAGATGGCGCGCGCGGGCGCGCCCACCGTCGGCGGTGGCGGCGTGCAGATGCTGGGCCCGGCGATGATGGTGCACGGCTCTGAGGAGCAGAAGCGGCACTACCTGCCGGCGATCCTCAGCGGCGAGACGGCGTGGGGCCAGGGCTTCTCGGAGCCGGGCGCAGGATCGGACCTCGCGAGCCTGCAGACACGCGCGGTGCGCGACGGCGACGAGTACGTGATCAACGGCCAGAAGATCTGGACGTCCGGTGCGCACCACGCCGACTGGATCTTCGCGCTGGTGCGCACGGATCCGGACGCGCCGAAGCATCGCGGCATCTCGATGCTGCTGTTCGACATGCACAGCCCGGGCGTGTCTGTGCGGCCGCTGATCTCGGCCGGCTGGCAGCACGAGCTCAACGAGACGTTCTTCGAGGACGTGCGCGTGCCTGCCTCGCAGGTGCTCGGCGAGCCGAACCGCGGCTGGTACGTCGCGATGACGCTGCTCGACTTCGAGCGCTCCAACATCGCGGGCGCCGAGGAGGTGCGCGCACACCTCGGCGAGCTGTTAGAGTACACGCGCACCGAGCGCGGCGCGTGCCACGCCGGCGAGCGCATGCGCCTGGTGCGCGCGGAGCTTGCGGACCGCTATATCGAGTCCGAGGTGCTGTTCAACTTCTCGTTCCGCATCATCTCGATGCAGTCGCGCGGCATCGTGCCGAACTACGAGTCGTCCGTCTCGAAGATCTTCGGCGCCACGCTGGAGCAGATGGTCGCACGCTCCGCGATGAAGGCGTTTGGCCTGTACGGGAACGTGTGGGACCGCGGCGACGAGCACGCGCCGCTTGCGGCGTCGTTCACGCAGCTGTACGTGCACTCGATCCCGCGCACGATCATGGGCGGCAGCAACGAGATCCAGCGCAACGTGATCGCCACGCGCGGCCTGGGGCTGCCGCGGGGCTAAGGCACGCGCGTAGCCCTGCCGATGGGGCGCGGCCGGCGCGCCGCGTGTCGCTGGGCGTACGCGGTGGGGCTGACACGCTGCCTCGACGACCGGGAGCGGGGGACACGCGTGCTTCGGAGCCGGCGCATCTTCTACGGCTGGTGGATCGTCGCCGGCGGCTTCGTGATCCAGATGCTCGTGGGCGCGCTGCTCTTCCACCCGTTCGGGCTGTACATCGTGAAGCTCGAGGAAGAGTTCGGCTGGAGCCGCTCACGACTGTCGATCGCGTTCTCACTCGCGCGCGTCGAGGACGGGCTGCTCGGCCCGCTGCAGGGGTGGATGCTCGATCGCTTCGGGCCACGCATCGTTATGGCGGCGGGCGTGCTGATCTTCGGGTTCGGGTTCTTCGCGTTCGCGCGCATGAACTCACTGACGAGCTTCTACGTCACCTTCGTGATCATGGCGATCGGCGCGGCGTTGGCGGGCTTCCTGTCGGTGACAGTGGCGCTCGTCAACTGGTTCGTGCGCCGGCGCACGCTGGCGGTGGGCATCGGCCTCATCGGCGTCGCGTTCGGCGGGCTGCTGCAGCCGGGCATGGCCGCGCTGCTCGACGAGGTCGGCTGGCGCGGCACCTCGATCATCTCGGGCGTTGTCGTGCTCGCGGTCGGCCTGCCCGCCTCGCTGCTGGTGCGGCACCGGCCGGAACCCTACGGCCTGCTGCCCGATGGCGATATCGCGCCGCCCGCTGCCGCCGCGGCCAGCGGCGACGCGCCCAGCGAGCCGACCGAGCTCGCCTTTACGCCGCGCGAGGCGCTGCGGTCGCGCGCCTTCTGGCTGATCTCGGCGGCGCACGCGGCCGCGCTGCTCGTGGTGTCGGCGGTGCAGGTGCACTTCGTCGCGCACGTGAAGCAGCTGCTGGACTACTCGTCGGGCGAGGCGGCGCTGTTCATCTCCGTGCTGACCGTGATGACGATCGCCGGGCAGCTCAGCGGCGGCTGGCTCGGGGTCCGCTTCAGCTCGCGGCTGCTCATCGCGATCTGCATGCTGGGACACGGCGCGGCGCTGTTGCTCCTGACGTTTGCGAGCGCGGCGCCGATGGTGCTCGGCTTCACTGTGCTGCACGGGCTGGCGTGGGGCGTGCGCGGGCCGGTGATCCTGTCGATGCGCGCCGAGTACTTCGGCCGCGCCTCGTACGGCATGATCATGGGCCTGTCGTCGCTCGTGGTCGCGACGGGCATGGTGATCGGCCCGGTGTTGGCGGGCGCGATCTACGACGCGACCGGCTCGTACGAGGTCGGCTTCACGATCATTGCGGCCGTCGCCGCGGTCAGCTCACTGCTGATGGTGATCGTGTCGCGACCGCGCCCGCCGACGCGCTCCGTGCCCGCGGCGCGCGCGTCCGAGCGCGCGCCTGCCGCAGCCGCCGACGGCTAGCCCGCGCTCACGCCTTGGCGGCGTGCGCGGTGGCGCGCTTGCGCAGCAGGCGCGCGCGCCGGGCGTTGAGCGCCTTGACGCGCGCGCCGCGGGCACGGAGCGTGGACGCGATGCCGAGCGCGCGCTCGGTCGCGGCAGCGGCGCGGCCGACGTCGCGCGCGTGGTGCTCGTAGTAGATCGCGAGCTCGATGTGCGCGCGCAGCGAGCCGCCGCGCCGGGCCAGTTCCAGCCAGAGCGGTTCGGCGCGGTCGCGGCGGCCGGCGCGCTTGTACGCGCGCGCAAGCCGCCACAGTGCCTCATCGCGCGCGAACGAGGGCGGGAGCTCCGCGGCCGCGTGCTTGAGCGCGTGCTCGGCGCGGGCGTGCTCGCCTCGTCGCGCGAACAGCCGCCCGAGCGCGAGCGCATCGAGCGGTGTTGGCGGCTCGGCGCCGCGCACTAGTGCCGCGAGCCGCGCGAGCAGCAGCACGAGCGCGTGCACGTCGCGCGCGTTGTGGTCCAGCACCGGGCGCACGTCGCGCTCGTCGCGCGAGCGCAGGTACTGGAAGTACCAATGCGGTGCGTCTGCGCCGCTCGCGTCGTCCTCCGGGCGCGCGACGCCCAGCACGTGTGTTTCCACGTCGCGCAGCCGGCACGAGGGCAGCACGCTGTGGTACATCGTGCGCACGGGCGGGAGCAGATCAAGCTGCGGCAGCGCTTCGAAGCCGGCGTGGCGGCGGTGCAGCGTGGCGCGCGCGTCCAGCATCGGCGCGTCGAACGTGCGGCCGTTGTAGGTCACGAGTGTCGGCTGCTCGTGCAGCGCGGCGTCGGCGCAGAGCGCATCCAGGACGCCGGCCTCCTCCGCCGGCGTGCGCGCGACGTACTGGCGTAGCACGCACGCGCCGGCCTCGACGCGCGCCGTCGCGACGACGAACGCGAGTGCGCCCGCGCCGCCGAGCCCCGTGGTCTCGATGTCGAGGTACAGCAGTGGACCCGGCGACGCGCGCTCGCCCGGGGCCAGCAGCGCCAGCAACGGCGCATCGACGGCGGGTGTGGGGAGCGCGCTGCGCAGCTCACGGTACCCGCAGGGGCCTGCCGCCGTCTCGCGCGTGGCGAGCCATGGCGCACCGGCCGTCTCGCGCGCGGCGGCGCGCGGGG
>VGPB01000032.1 GCA_016875695.1 Chloroflexota bacterium
AACGCCGCGATGTCGGCGGGCGCGCGCAGGCGCCAGCGGCGGCCGGGCGAGCCGGGGAGCAGCAGGTCGGCGTCAGGGGCGGGGGCGGTGGTCATGGGCGTGCCTCGGGGGAGGTGTGCGGCATTGTGCGGGGTGGGGGCGGGAAGGGGGAACCCTCACCCCGCCCCTCTCCCGGTTCCGGGCGAGGGGGTACCCTCGCCGCCGCGCGCTGAGGCTCATCGTAAGATGCGTCCAGATGAGCACCTACGCTGCCTCAGAGCCTGACTATGTCGAGTCGGCGGGCGAGTGCTCGCCGATGAACTAGAGACGCGCGGCATGACGCAGGAGGCTCTTACCGGCGATGGGGCGCCCCGTGAAGACGGTGAACGAGATCGTGCGCGGTAGGAAGTCGATCGCGGCGGAAGCGGCGCTGCAGCTTGAGCGCGAGCTTGGGGGTGTCGGCGCAGTCCTGGTGAACACCCAGGCGCGCCATGACACCGCGCGTTGCGCGCGGGGGGAGGCGGGGCATTAGCCGCGAGGGCCTGACCCGGTCAAGCAGCCGGGCACCGCTTCGAATGATCCGTATATAGTCCCGCCCATGCCGTATTGCGTGCGTTGCGGGACCACGGTCGCCGACGAGCGCACGTACTGCCGGAATTGCGGGGCGCAGCAGCCGGCGGCCACCACCCGACCGGTGCCGAACGCTCAGGCCGCGTCAGTGGCGCTGCAAACGCCCGCCGACCCGAATCCGAACATTCCCCCGAGCCCAACTACACAGTCTTCCTTCGGCGTCGCAGCAGATGCGCCGCCCTACGAATCCGCAGCGCTGCGTGCAGCGTGGGCGAAGGTCGCGCTTGTGACCGCGGGTGCAGCCGCGGCCCTGTCAGTCCTCGTAACGCTCAACGAGATCGACCTACTGGTGCGCTTACGCGACCAGCCGTTCGAAGTAACGACACAGGAACTCGCTCACAGCGACAGCTACGTGAGAACACCAGTCACTGTGTACCTCGGGGCGCTCATGTTCGCCGTCGTCGCCTACTGCTTCTGGATTCACCGGGCATACCGGAACCTGCTGGCTCTCGACCAAGTCCGGCCACGGTTCTCGCCCGGCTGGGCTATCGGCTGGTACTTTGTGCCCGTCATGAACCTTTTCCGACCGTACCAAGTGATGTCCGAAATCTGGCGCACGAGTGACCCCGTGCGCCCGCCCCACGAGCGCGCCGAGGGCAGGGCAGTCTCCCCACTGATCGGATGGTAGTGGTGGCTATACCTGATCGTATATCTGATCAGCGGGTGGGTCGGGAGCATCGTGCTGCAGGGATCGTTCGGTGACGCAGCAACGATCGACGACCAAATCGTGCTTGACTACGTTTCGGTTGGCAGCGATGCACTCGACATTGCGGACGCAGCACTCGCAATTGAACTCATCCGTCGGGTCACTCGCCGGCAAGATCTTCGAGCAGCGATTCGGGCCGCGCACTGAACGTACCCGCCTCAGCTACTTCGCGCACAGTGATACCGCATCGCGAGGCGCGCCCTACCCGTGCCACCGCCCGAACACCAGGCTCGAGTTGTGGTCGCGGAAGCCGACGGAGCGAGTGCCAGGTTGGCCTGCCGAGCACGCCGCGTGGCGGGTACGATCGCGCCGCGATGAGCCAGTTGACGCTGCTCGGGTCACCCGCGGAGAGCGCGACTCCGGCCGCAGTGGTGCTGGCCGACGCGCGGACGATCCTCACGCCGGTGTCGGGCTTCATTCGCAGGTACCGCTACACGCTCAACCCCTACTCGGGCTGCCGGTTTGCGTGCGAGTACTGCTACGCGCGGGCGTTCGCGCCCACGCCGGAGAAGCGCCGACGTGGAGCGACTGGGTCACGGCGAAGCGCAACGCGGCAACCCTCCTCGCGAAGGCCTGCCGCGACGGGACGCTCCAGTCAGGCGATGCAGTCTACATGTCGAGCGCGACCGATCCGTACCAACCGGCCGAGCGGCGCCTGCGCCTCACCCGTTCCATCCTCGAAACGGTGCTCGCCGCGGGCGTGCAACCACGGCTCACGATGCAGACGCGCAGTCCGATGGCCGCACGCGACATTGATCTGTTCCAGCGCTTCGACCGGATCCGCGTGAACTTCACAATCACGACGGACTCGGAGCGAGTTCGGCTGCGGTACGAACCGAGCGCGCCGGCGATCCACGCGCGGCTACGCGCCGCGCGCGCGCTGATTGATGCGGGCATCCCCAGCGGCGTCTCGATCAGTCCGATGCTGCCGGTTGAACACATCGAAGCGTTCGCCTCCACGCTGGCGGCACTGGACGCGGCGGAGTACGTCTCGCAGTTCATGGACCCGCCGGGCCCAGCGTTCGTCGCTGGTACTCCGCCCGCGACCCGCCGCATGGCGTGCGACGACGGGTGGGGGCTCCGGCAGTACGAGGCGGCGCGCACGGTGATCGAACGCGCGCTCGGCCCTGACCGGCGGTTGCTCGAGGGCGCCGAGGGATTCGCACCGGTGGAGTGACCCGCGCCATGGCGCGTGGCCCTTCATGCGAATGGCGCCGGCAGCTGGACAGCTACCCGTCCCACCTCCGGAACACCAAGCTCGAGTTGTGGCCGCCGAAGCCGAGCGAGTTCGACATCGCCCAGTCGATGGCGAGGTCGCGCGGGCCTTCGGGGACGTAGTCGAGATCGCAGTCGGGGTCGGGGACGAGCAGGTTGCGCGTCTGGTGGATGCGCTGGTCGCGGATCGAGAGCACGGTCACCGCCGCCTCGATGCCACCGCACGCGCCGAGCGTGTGGCCGACCATCGATTTCGTCGAGGAGATGGGGATGGCGCGCGCGGCTTCGCCGAAGACCGTCTTGATGGACATCGTCTCGAACTTGTCGTTCAGCGGCGTGCTGGTGCCGTGCGGGTTGATGTAGTCGATGTCGCTCGCGGGGATGCCGGCCTTGCGCAACGCGATCTGCATCGCGCGGGCGGCGCCCTCGCCGTGCTCGGACGGCTGCGTGACGTGGAAGGCGTCGGCGGACTGCCCGTAGCTGACGAACTCGGCAAGGATGTGCGCGCCGCGCGCGCGCGCGAACTCGAGCTCTTCGAGCACGAGCGTGGCGGCGCCCTCGCCGAGCACGAAGCCGTCGCGTTCGAGGTCGTAGGGTCGCGACGCGTGCTCGGGGTCGTGGTTGCGCTTCGTGGAGAGCGCGCGCGACGAGGCGAAGGACGCGATGCCCATGCGCGTGACGCACGACTCGGCGCCGCCGGCGAGCATCGCGACCGCGTCGCCGCGGCGGATCACCTCGAGCGCGGTGCCGAGCGCGTCGGCGCCGGAGGCGCAGGCGGACACGGGGTTGTAGTTCGGCCCGCGCGCGCCGAACTGGATCGAGACCTGGCCCGCGGCCATGTCGGGGATGAACATCGGCACCAGGAACGGCGAGACGCGGCCGGGGCCCTTCTCGAACAGCACGTGGAACTGCTCCTCGAGTGTGGTGAGCCCGCCGATGCCGGCGCCGATCATCACACCGATCTCGTCGCGGTGCGCGGGGATGTCGAGGCCGGCGTGCGCGATCGCTTCGCCGGACGCGGCGATCGCGAGGTGCACGAAGCGATCCATGCGGCGCGCGTCCTTGCGGTCGACGTACTGCAGCACGTTGAAGTCCGGCACCTCGCCGGCGATCGTCGAGTCAAGGTCGGTGGGGTCGCACAGCGTGATCGGGCGAATGCCGTTGGCGCCGGCGAGCAGCGCGCTCCACGTCTGCTCGCGGCCGATGCCGACCGCGGTGACCATGCCGATGCCGGTGACGACGACGCGGCGCGCGTGGTTGGACGTGGCGCCTGCGTACGCAGCTGTCATGAGTTGTCCTCCAGGCGGGAGTGGTCCTCCCAGCGCGCGAAGACGAGCGCGGAGTTATGTCCGCCCAACCCGACCGAGGTGCTCATCGCGTGGCGCACTGTAGCGCGCCGCGCGGTGTTGGGCACGTAGTCGAGGTCGCAGTCCGGGTCGGGCGTCGCGTAGTTGATCGTCGGCGGCACGAGCTGGTAATGGCAGGCGAGCGCGGCGATCGCCGCCTCGACGGCGCCGGCCGCGCCCATCATGTGACCGAGCGCGGACTTCGTCGACGACACCAAGAGGCGGTCTGCGTGTGCGCCGAAGAGCGCGCGGATCGCACGTGTCTCGACGCGATCGTTGAGCGGCGTGCCGGTGCCGTGCGCGTTGATGTAGTCGACCGTGTCGGGAGCGACGGCGGCGCGCGCAAGCGCGCGCTCCATGGCGCGCTGGATGCCGCGCCCGTCCTCGGCGGCGGCCACCATGTCGAAGGCGTCGTTCGTGGTGGCACTGCCGCTGCATTCGGCGTAGATGTGCGCGCCGCGCGCCTGCGCATGCTCGAGCGCTTCGAGCACGAGCACACCCGCTCCTTCGGAGAGCACGAAGCCGTTGCGGTCGCGATCGAAGGGGCGGCTGGCCTGCGCGGGGTCCGGGTGCTCGGCGAGCGCGCGCATCGCCTGGAAGCCGGCGTAGTACACGGGGCGGAGCGGCGCCTCGAAGCCGCCGGCGAGCATCACCTGCGCGTCGCCGCGAGCGATGAGCTCGGCGGCCTCGCCGATCGCGGCGCCGCCGGTGCTGCAGGCGGCGGTGATGGCGAAGTTCGCGCCGTCCGCGCCGAGCGCGATGGCCACGAGGCCGCTCGCGGTGTCCGGGAGCATGTGCGCGATGAGGAACGGGCTGACGCGGCGCGGGCCCTTGTCGTCAAGCAGCTGCTGGTTCTCGACGATCAGGTGTGCGCCGCCGATGCCGGTGCCCAGCAGCACGCCGACGGCGCCCGGCGGCTCGGCGCGCACGTCGAGCGCGGCGTCCGTGACGGCGAGCCGGGCGGCGGCCATGGCCATAGCCGAGGAGCGGTCGATGCGCCGCAGCAGCTTAGGCTCGACCCAGGCGGTGGGGTCCCAGTCGTGCAGCTCGCCGGCGATCGGGCAGTCGTAGGCGGAGGCGTCGAAGCTCGTGAGGCGGGTGATGCCGGAGCGACCGGCGATAAGGCCGTCCCAGGTGGTGGGCGCGTCGTTGCCGAGGGGCGTGAGCAGGCCGAGGCCGGTGACGACGACGCGCGGCACGCGCTAGCGGGGCGCGGGCTCGGGAGGGAGCGCCGAGATCGGGATCGGGTCGATGCGCGCGTCGTCGAGGGAGACGGCGACGAGGCGATCCGACACGCGCTTGACGAGGCGCGCGAGCACGTGCCCGGGGCCGACCTCGACGAAGGTGTCGACGCCCTGCTGGGCCATGCGCTGGACGTTGGCGTGCCAGTACACCGGCGAGCGCAGCTGCTCCTCGAACTCACGACGGACCTCGGCGGCGGTGCGCAGCAGCTCGGAAGTGCGGTTGGAGACGATCGGGCGCACGGGGTTGCGCAGCGGCACTTCGCGGATGATCTGCGCGAACTCGGCGGCCTGATCGATGTGCAGCGGGGTGTGGCTGGAGACGCGCACCTTGAGCTGGATGACTTTCGCCTGCAGTGAGCGGGCGCGCTCCATGGCGCGCTCGAGCGCGCTCAAGTCGCCGGAGATGACGGTCTGCGTATCGAGATTGTGGTTCGCGACGTCGACGCGGTCGGCGTCGGAGCGCGTGGCCTGCTCGCAGATCTCCTGCACGGTCGCGGTGTCGAGGCCGATGATCGAGGCCATGCCGACGGGGCGCTGCTGGTTGAGGCTGCTCATCAGCCGCGAGCGCTCCAGCACGACGAGCAACGCGTCGCGGAAGCTCAGTGCCTCGGCGGCGACGGCGGCGGAAAAGAGGCCGAGCGAGTGGCCGCCGAAGACGCGCGGGCGCACGAGGCGGCCGACCTCGGCGAGCTTCTCGCGCATGGCGGCGACGATCGCGACCGAGGTGGTGAGCACGGCGGGCTGCGTGTAGGTGGTCTCGGCGAGCTCGTCGGCGGACGCGTCGAAGCAGATCGCCTCGATGTCGAGGCCGGTGACGTCGCTCGCCTCCTCAAAGGTACGGCGTGCCGCCTCGGAGTGGGCGTAGACGAGCTTGCCCATGCCGGGGGACTGGGAGCCCTGACCCGGGAAGATGAGTGCGAGCGCGTCGGTGCTGCGGTCCGGACCGTCCGCGCCGTGGATGGCGTCCGGCCGGTGGGCCTGCGCGGTGTCGTTCACGGCTGCGGGACCTCCTGAGCCCCTCGGCGTCCCGCCTTCGCCGGGGACCATGCTACCACGGACCAGCCTAGGAGCCGTCGAGCGTCTTGCGCACGTCCGGGAGGGCGCGCAGCAGGTCCTGGGCGAGGCCGGCGGCTGTGCCGTACTCGGCCGAGACCATGCCCGCGGTCTCGCCATGCAGGTAAACGGCGGCGGTGGCGGCGGCGTAGGCCTCGGCGCCCTGCGCGACGAGGCCGACGATGAGCCCCGCGAGCACGTCGCCGGTGCCGCCGTGCGCGAGCATCGGGTTCGCGACCGAGGACAGCCGGGCGCGGCCGTCCGGGGCGGCGACGATGGTGCAGGCGCCCTTGAGCACGACCACCGAGCGCGTCGCTGCCGCGTAGCGCGTCGCGCACTCGAGGCGGTTGGCCTGCACCTCCTCGGCGGTCGTCCCGAGCAGGCGCGCCATCTCGCCGGGGTGCGGCGTGAGGATGCGGGGGGCGGCGAAGCGCTCGTGCCAGCCGGGCTCGGCGGCGAGCGCGTTGAGCGCGTCCGCGTCGAGCACGACGGCGTTGAGGCCGGGCACGGCGTCGAGGCCCGCGACGAGCGTGGCGACGAACTCGCGGCTGGCGGGCGTAAGGTCGAGGCCGGGCCCGACGAGCAGCGCGCTTGCGCCCGGCAGCGCGCGCAGCAGGGCACGCGCGGCGTCGGCGTTCAGCACGCCGTCGGTGTCGGGCAGCGGCTCGTGCGTGGCGTCGCGGAACGAGGTGAGCAGCGGCTGGACGGACGCGGGCGCCGCGATCGTGGTGAGGCCGGCGCCCGCGCGCGCGCAGGCCTCGGCGGCGAGCACGGCGGCGCCGGGGTAGCGGCGTGAGCCTGCGGCGAGCACGACGCGGCCGAAGGTGCCCTTGTGCGCGTCGAGCGGGCGCGGCACGGCGGCGCGCTGCGCGGCGCGCATGTCGATCTCGTCGTAGGGCAGCTCGGCGCCGAGGTCTTCGGGGATGCCGATGTCGACGCGCAGCACCTGCCCACCGAGCTCGCGCGCGGGGAACTGGAACATGCCGATCTTCGCGAAGCCGAAGCAGAGCGTGATGTCGGCACCCACGGTGTGCGGGTCGGCGCGCCCGGTGTCGGCGTCGACGCCGGTGGGGACGTCGAGCGCGATCACCTGAAAGCGGCGGCGGCGCCGCTCGCGTGCGGCGCCGAGGTGGTCGAGGATGGCGGCGAGGTCGCCCTCGATCGGACGGTGGGTACCGACGCCGAGCAGCGCGTCAACGACGCCGGCGGTGCGCTCGAGCATCGCGTCGAGCTGCTCGAGGCCGGGGTCGTCCGCGACGGTGCCGACGACGACGCCGGCATCGAGCGCGAGCTTGAGCGCGGGGTCAGCGTCGGAGCGGGGCGCAAGCAGGTAGGCGTGGACCTCGGCGCTGTAATCGCGCAGGTTCGCGGCCGCGATCAGGCCGTCGCCGCCGTTGTTGCCGGGACCGACGAGCACCACGACGAGGCGATCCTCGAGCTGGCCGAAGGCAAGCCACGTCTCCTGCGCGACGGCGAGGCCAGCACTGTTGGCGAGCTCCCACTCGGTCTTGCCGCGGGCGACGGCCTGCGCCTCGAGGGCGCGCATCTGCGCAGTGGTGACGAGCTTCACGCGAGCCGCCCGCGGGCGCGCATCCAGTCGACGAGGCGCTCACGCGCCTCGGCGGGGTCCTGCTCGCGATGCGCCTGCGCGCAGACGACGACGGCGACGGCGAACGTGGCGAGGTGGCTGAGCGACACGTCGATGGCGTCGAGGCCGATGTGGGCGGCGCGCTCGGCAGCGCCGCCGGTGAGGTAGACGAGCGGCTTGCCGCGACGGTCGGGCAGCACCTCGATGTCGCGCCAGGCGACGGAGCGCGCGCCGGTGCCGAGCGCTTTCATGACGGCCTCCTTGGCGGCGAAGCGCGCGGCGAGCTCCGAGACGCGGCCGCGGCAGAAGGCGGCCTCAGCGGGGGTGAAGACGCGCTCCAGGAAGCGCTCCGGGTGGCGTGCGAGGACGTTCCGCACGCGGTCGATTTCGATCATGTCGACGCCGACGGCGTGGGTGATCACCGGCCGGGATTCTAGCACGGGCCGCTGCCTATACTCGGGGGCGTGGCGGCGCGGATCATCGACGGCAACGCAATCGCAGCGGCGGTGCGCGCGGAGGTCGCGGCCGCCGTCGAAGCGCACCTCGCGGGCGGCGGCCGCCGCCCGCACCTCACCGCGGTGCTCGTCGGCGACGACCCGGCGTCGGCGACATACGTGCGCAACAAGGCGGCCGCCTGCGCCGAGGTCGGCATGTCGACGGACACGGTGCGGCTGCCGGCCGACACGCCGCCGGCGCGGGTGCTGGCGGAGGTGGCGCGGCTGAACGCGGACGACGGAGTCTCGGGCATCCTCGTGCAGACGCCGCTGCCACCGCAAGTGGACGAGCAGGCCGTGATGTGCGCGCTCGACCCGGCGAAGGACGTGGACGGGCTGCACCCGCAGAGCCTCGGGCGGCTCGTGCAGGGCGCGCCGGGGCTCGTGCCGTGCACGCCGGCGGGGGTGCAGCAGCTGCTGTTGCGCTCGGGCATCGACCCGGCGGGGGCGCGGGTGGTCATCGTGGGGCGCTCGATGCTCGTCGGGAAGCCGCTGGCGCTGCTGCTGGCGAACAAGGCGCCGGGCGGCAACGCCACGGTGACGCTGGCGCACACCGCCACGCGCGATCTCGGCGCGGTGACGCGGGAGGCGGAGATCCTCGTGGCGGCGGTGGGGCGGCCGGGCACGATCACGGCGGGCATGGTGCAGCCGGGCGCGACGGTGATCGACGTGGGCATTAACCGCGTGGCGGCAGAGGAGCGCAAGAGTGGCTTCCGCCTGGTGGGGGACGTGGACTACGACGGCGTGGCCGCCGTGGCGGGCGCGATCACGCCCGTGCCGGGCGGCGTGGGCCCGATGACGGTCGCGATGCTGCTCGCGAACACGCTGCGCGCGGAGCAGGACGCGAAGCGCGCCGCCGTGCGAACATAGGCGGCGATGGACGAGTTGCAGCAGCGCATCGCGGAACTGCTCGCGCGGGTGCGAGACGTCCAGGTGCGACTTTGACCTCCCCGCAAGAGAGCGAGAGCTAGCACAGCTCCGCACGCAGAGCGCCGACCCCAACCTGTGGCAGGACCAGCGCCGTGCGCAGCAGCTGCTGCGCGCGGCGTCGCGCGCTGAGTCGCTCGTCGCGACGTGGCGCAAACTCGAACGCGACCTGAAGGAGGCGGCGGAGCTCGCGGCGCTCGGCGCCGAGGCGAGCGAAGCCGAGCGCGCCGGCCTGCAGGCGGACCTCGAGCGCGAGCTCGGCGAGGCGGCCGCGACGTTCGAGGGGCTCGAGCTCGCGCTGACGCTCGGGGGGCCGTACGACGACCACCACGCGGTGCTGGATGTGCACGCGGGCGCGGGGGGGACCGAGGCGCAGGACTGGGCGGAGATGTTGCTGCGCATGTACCTGCGCTGGGCGGAGCAGCGAGGCTTCGCGACCGAGATCCTGTCGGTCAGCAGCGGCGAGGAAGCGGGCATCAAGTCGGTTAGCATCCGCATCGCCGGCGAGAACGCGTACGGGCTGCTGCGCTCCGAACGGGGGGTACACCGGCTGGTGCGCATCTCGCCGTTCGATGCGGCGCACGGCCGGCACACGAGCTTCGCGCTCGTGGAGGTGGTGCCGGAGATCGTGGCGGACGAGGCGGAGATAGAGATCCGCCCGGAGGACGTGCGCATCGACACGTTCCGCGCGAGCGGGCACGGCGGGCAGAACGTGCAGAAGAACGACACGGCGGTGCGCATCACGCACCTCGAGTCGGGGATCGTCGTGACGTGCCAGAACGAGCGGTCACAGTCGCGCAACCGCGAGGTAGCGATGCAGGTGCTGGTCTCGCGGCTGCTGGAGCGAGAGCTGGAGCGGCAGGAGGCGGAGCGGCTGGCACTGCGCGGCGTGCACGTGGAGGCTGGGTGGGGCAACCAGATCCGATCCTACGTGCTCCATCCGTACAGAATGGTGAAGGACGTGCGCACGGGGCTGGAGAGCAGCGACCCGAACGCGGTGCTGAATGGGCGGCTGGACGACTTCATAAGCGCGTACCTGCGGCACCAGGTGGGGCCGGCCGCGGCGGAGGGGATGGCAGGCTAATGCGTCGAATGGTCCCGGTCGGGGGCGCCGCGCCACGAGGCGGCGCGCTGGCTGCGGTAGCGCTCGCGCTGTTCGTGGCGAGCGTCGCGCTGGCGCTCGTGGCGGCGCCGCCGCGTGCGGCGCGGGCGCAGGCGGCGCAGGTGACGCAGTCCGGCGTCACCTCGAAGGACCCGGCGGCGATCACGTTCTCGCTGCGCGTAACGGCGCCCGGCGGGGTGAAGAGCGCGAAGCTCGACTACCAGGTGCAGAACCCGGACGGGGCCGTGGGCGGCAGCGGCAACGCGCAGGTGTCGCCGGGCGCCGAGGTGGACCTGAGCTTCACGCTCACCACGCGCGACAACACGCGCTACATCCCCGTGGGCTCGATGTTCGGGTACCGCTGGGAGATCGAGACGAACAATGGGGCGAAGACCACGACGCCGGAGACGGCCTACCTGTTCCTCGACGGGCGCTACCAGTGGCGCAGCCAGACCGACGCCAACGTGACGGTGTACTGGTACGGCAGCGACGAGGCGGCCGCGCAGGCGGCGCTACAGGCGACGCGCACGGCGCTCGACGCGACCGGGCGGCTGCTGGAGGCGAAGGTGGAGTACCCGGTGCGTGTGCTCGTGTGGCGCTCCGAGGAGGAGGGCAAGCTCGCGATGCGCCAGCAGAGCGCGAGCTTCGACGCGCAGGTGCGCACGGGCGGGCAGCGGGTGGCGCCGGACGTGCTGTTCGTGTTCGACAACGTGCCAGACGTGGTGCGCCACGAGGCGGCGCACATCGTGACGCACGTGGCGGGCGACGGTCCGTTCATCGGCGTGCCGGCATGGCTCGACGAGGGCACGGCGGTGTACATGCAGGCGGACCCGGGGCCGGGCTACCGAGCGGGGCTGGGTGCGGCCATCCTCGCGAACCGCGCGCTGTCGCTGCGCTCGATGCAGTCGGCGGCGTCCCGGGCGGACGAGGTGAACGTGTTCTACGGGCAGTCGTGGTCGACGGTGAAGTACCTCATCGATGAGTACGGGCAGCCGAAGTTCGCGCAGCTGTTCCGCACGATCCGCGGCGGTGCGCGGCCGGACGATGCGCTGCGCACGGTCTACGGCATCGACCAGGACGGGCTGTACAACGCGTGGCGGCAGAAAAACGGGCTCGCGCCGGTGGCGGCGAGCGGCCCGAGCGGCGGCGGCGGCGCGGCCGCCGTCGAGGCCACGCGCGCGCCACTCGGCATCCCGACCTCGAGCGCGGGCAATCAGGCCGCGCAGCCCGGCGGCGGCGAGCAGGGAGGCGAGGGGCAGCAGGCGACGCCGGACTCGGGCGGATCGAACGCGACGGGCGCGGTGCTGATGCTCGCGGTCACGGTCGGGCTAGCGGCCGCGCTGGGCGCGGGCGGTTGGCTTTTCTACTCACGAAAGGAGCGAGCTACGTCGGCCGCGAGCTCGGGGGCGAGCAGCGCAATTGCCGTCAGCTCGAACAGACGGGTATCCCGTGATTACATGAAATGGTTCCTATGGTTCGCGGCGATCGTTCTCGTAGCGACCGCGATTCGGTGGATCACCGAGCTCGTCAGGTAGACACTCCTCCGGGCGCCAGCCTCCCTCGGCCCGGCGCAGCCTCCTGCACATCCGCTAGACCACAACGTCGTAGCGCAAGTACGCGAAGCCGCTGGCGAAGCGCCGCTCGTCGCGCAGCGCGAGCGGCAGGCGGACGCCGCGGGGCCACAGCGCCGTGCCGCCGCCGACGACCACGGGGGCGACTAACAGCTGCAGCTCGTCGACGAGGCCGGCCGCGAGGGCCTGCCCTGCGAGCTGCGGCCCGCCGATCGCGAGGTCGCGCTCGGCGCGCGCCTTGAGCGCGCGCACCGCGGCGGGGTCGAATGCGCGCTCGGTGCGCGTACGCGCGCTCGCCGGCGTCTCGAGCGTGCGCGAGTAGACGACCTTGTCCGCGGCGTGCCAGATCGCTGCGAAGTCCTGGATATTCAGCGGCTGCTGGTCGAGATCGGGCGGCGCCTCCCACGCGAGCAGCACCTCGTACATGCTGCGACCGAAGATGAAGGTGCCGATCGGGCGCGCGAGGTCGTTGACGAAGGCGTGTACCTCGGTGTCTGGATCGGCCCAGTCGAAGTTGCCGGCCTCGTCCGCGACGTAGCCGTCGAGCGAGGCGCGCATCGAGTAGATGAGCCGCGCCACTGTCAGTCGTGCGGGACGTAGAGCCCGCTCGGTCGCGCCTGGAAGCCGCCGGGGCGGCGCTCGCCGGGCTGGGGCCCGGGCTCGGGCGGGGGCTGCTCCTGCTGCGCGAGCTCGAAGAGCTCGGCCTCGGTGTGGTAGGGCGACGCGAGCAGTTGGGCGCGTTCCACGGGCGTGCTGTCGCCGGCCGCCGCGCGTGCGAGCTGCTCGACGAGCTCGCTCTCGTCCCAGACGCCGACGAAGCGCTGGCCGGCGGCGGGACGCGTGCCGACGTAGGTGATGGGCACCTCGTGCACGGCGCGCACGGCGGCCAGCCGCGGGAACTCGACGATCTCGATGAAGCGCGGGCGCAGCCGCGGCGTCTCCGTGGCGAGGGCGGCGCAGAGCCGGAGCATGTGCGCGGAGAAGACGTCGTACGGCGCGCCGAGCACCTCGAGCGCGACGCTGTCGGCGGGCACGGCGTCAAGCGCGCCGAGGCGCTCACGGTGCGCATCGGTGAGCGGGGTGTCGCCGGAGCTCAGCATGACGAGCGCGTCGATCACAGCGCCGAAGAGCAGGCCAGACCACAGCCCGTGGACGCGCAGCTCGCGGCCGGCGCGGCCGCGCAGCACCGTGAGCGGGAGCAGCTCGACGCCGGCCTGGCGGGCGCGCGCGGCGTGGCGATCGACGTCGTACAGCGTGAGCGAGAGGTTCACGTGCAGGCCCGCGAGCTGGCGCGCGGCGGCGAGCACGCCCGGGCAGTGCGTGCAAGGATCGCGATCGGTGCGCACGCGCGTGGACTCAGCCTGCGTCCATACGTCGATGGCGACGGGGGCGGTGAGCGCGCTCGCGAAGTGCGCGGCGACGGCCTGCAGCTCGGCGCGGCCGATCGGCGGGGTGGTCATCGTGCGTCTCTCTCGCGCAGGGTGCGCAGGCCGAGCCAGAAGCGCTGCGCGACGGTGAGCGGCGTGAGCACGGCGAGCAGCCAGAGCGCGAGCGTCGGCATGCTGACGAGCAGCGCGACGCCGAGCACGACGACACGCTCCGCGCGCGTGAACAGGCCATCGGTCAGCCGGGCGCCCAGGCCTTCGACGCGCGCACGCACGTACGAGACGAGCAGCGAGCCGGTGACCGCGACGAAGCTCAGCGTCGCGAGCGTGTTGTCGTCGCGGTCAAGCGCGTAGAGCAACACGCCGGCGAGCACGGCGGCCTCCGACACGCGGTCGAGCGTGGAGTCGAGCAGCGCGCCGGCAGGCGTGGCGCGGGCGGTCGCGCGCGCGAGCGCGCCGTCGAGCATGTCGAGGCCG
>VGPB01000033.1 GCA_016875695.1 Chloroflexota bacterium
GCGCCCAGCGCGCAGCGCGGCGGCGCAGCGTCGCGGGGTCGGCGGCAATCATGCGCCACACCGGCACGGTGCGCTCCGCGTCGCCGCGCTCGTACGCGGCTAGAGTGGCCGCGAGCGCGGCGATCGAGGCCTTGTCCATGCGCATCGCGCGCGCGAGCGGGTGGCGGCGCAGCGCCGCGATCGCCTCGGCGCGCCCCACCGCGATGCCCGCCTGCGGGCCGCCGATCAGCTTGTCGCCGGAGAACAGCGCGACGTCCGCGCCCGCCGCGAGCGAGTCTGCGACGAGCGGCTCGGCGCCCAGCCCGTAGCGCCGCGGGTCGAGCAGCGCGCCGGAGCCGAGGTCATCGAGCAGCAGCAGCCCGCGCTCACGGGCGAGCGCTGCGAGGCCGCGCAGCGGGGCCTCTTCCGTGAAGCCCACCACGCGGAAGTTCGAGGCGTGCACGCGCAGCAGCGCCGCGGTGCGGTCCGTGACCGCCTCAGCGTAGTCGCGCAGGTACGTGCGGTTCGTGGTGCCGACCTCGACGAGGGTGGCGCCGGACTGCCGCATCACGTCCGGGATGCGGAAGCCGCCCCCGATCTCGACGAGCTGTGCGCGCGAGATCACGACCTCGCGGCCGGCGCACACCGCCGACAGGGCGAGCAACAGCGCCGAGGCGTTGTTGTTGACCGCGAGCCCGGTTTCGGCGCCCGTTACGCGACATAATAACGACTCGAGGTGCGTGAAGCGCGACCCGCGCTCGCCGCTCGCGAGGTCGTACTCAAGGTTCGAATACCCGGCGGCCGCCCGTTGCATCGCGGCCAGTGCGTCGTCGGAGAGGGGCGCGCGGCCCAGGTTGGTGTGGATGATCACGCCGGTGGCATTGACGACCGGACGCAGGCTCGGCTCGAGCGAGGCGGCACGCGCCACGACGGCGTCGACGGGGGACGGCTCCGGGGCGTCGCCCGTGGCCTCGATGGCCGCGCGATACTCCTCGAGCACCGCGCGCGCGAGGCTCACGACGGCGGCGTGGCCGTGGCGCGCGGCCAGCGCGGCGACGCGCCGGTCGCCCAGCAGCCTCTCGACGGAGGGCAATTCGCGGTACGGATTGGCCGCCATGCCTCGATTGTAGGCGGCTGCGCGGGGGCCGCGCTGCGCGGGCGCTCAACGTTCGATTCGTTGACGCTATTCCGGGCGCGCGCCTAGGATCGCTCTTCAACCTGTCCCCCGGCCCCGGTCGCGGCGCCCGAAAGAGAGACACGCGTGAACCTGCGCATCCCCGGCCCCACTCCCGTGCCCAGGGAAGTGGCGGAGGCCGGCGCCGCTGAGATGATCAACCACCGCGGCCCGGAGTTCGCGGAGCTGATCCAGCGGTGCATCGCCGGGGCGAAGCAGGTCTACCAGACGCAGCGTGACCTCGTGATCCTGACCACCTCCGGCACGGGCGGCATGGAGGCCGCGGTCGCGAATCACGTCTCGCCGGGCGAGCGCGTGCTGGTGGTCACGATCGGCGTCTTCGGCAAGCGCTTCGTCGAGCTGGTGCAGGCGTACGGCGGCCAGCCCGTCGAGCTGGCGTTCGACTTCGGCACGGCGGCCGACCCGAACCGCATCGACGCCGCGCTCGCGACCGACCCCGAGCTGCGCACCGTGCTGGTCACGCACAACGAGACCTCGACGGGCGTGACGAACCCGCTGGCCGAGATCGCGCGCGCGGTGAAGGGTCGCGACCGGCTGCTGATCGTCGACGCGATCTCGTCGCTGTCGTCCATCGACGTGCGCGTGGACGAGTGGGACCTGGACGTCGTCGTCTCGGGCTCGCAGAAGGGCTGGATGGTCGCGCCCGGCCTGGCGTTCGTGTCGATGAGTCCGCGCGCGTGGGAGGTGCAGGCGCGCTGCGCCACGCCGCGCTACTACTTCGACCTGCGTCGCCACCAGGTGAGCGCGGAGCGCGGGCAGACGCCGTGGACGCCGGCCGTGCCGCTGTTCTTCCAGCTCGACGCCGCGCTGCCGATGCTGTTCGCCGAGGGCATGCCCAACGTGTTCGCGCGGCACCACCGTCACGCCGAGCGCGTGCGGGAGGGCGTGCGGGCGCTCGGCCTCGAGCTGTTCGCCGCGGAGGGCCACCGCTCCGACACGGTGACGGCGATCAAGGTGCCGGAGGGCATCGAAGGCTCCGCGATCACTCGTACGGCGCGCACCGACTTCAAGACGGTGTTCGCGGGCGGCCAGGGCTCGCTCACGGGGAAGATCTTCCGCTTCGGACACCTGGGCTGGGTCACCGATGCGGACGTCGAGGCGGGACTGGACGCGATCGAGCGCACGCTGGCGAAGCTCGGCTTCACCGCGCCGGCGCGCGCGTAGCCGCGCGGTAGCGCGAGCGCAGCGGCCGTGGCGCGCATTCTCATCGCCGACACGCTGGCCCGCGAGGGCATCGACCTGCTGCGCGCGCGCCACGACGTCGAAGTGCGCACGGGCCTGGCCGAGGACGAGCTTGTGGCCGCAGTCGCCGACATCGACGCGCTCGTCGTGCGCAGCCAGACGCAGGTGACCGCGCGCGTGATCGCGGCGGCGCCTCAGCTACAGGTGATCGGCCGCGCCGGCGTGGGCGTCGACAACATCGACGTGGACGCGGCGACGGAGCGCGGCGTAACGGTGGTCAACGCGCCGCTCGCGAACACGCTCTCGGCGGCGGAGCACGCGTTCGGGCTCATGCTCGCGCTCGCGCGGCACATCCCGCAGGCGCACGCCACGCTGCGCGGTGGGCGCTGGGACCGCAACGCCTACATGGGCGTTGAGCTCGCCGGGCGCACGCTGGGCATCGTCGGGCTGGGGCGCATCGGCGCCGAGGTGTCGCGCCGCGCGCGCGCGTTCCAGATGCGCGTCGTCGCGTTCGACCCGTACGTCTCCCCGGACCGCGCCAGCGCGCTCGGCGTCGAGCTCATGGAGCTCGACGCGTTGCTCGTGCAGTCGGACTTCGTGACGCTGCACACCGCGCTGCACGCGGGCACGTGGCACCTGCTGAACGCCGAGCGCCTGGCCGCCGCGAAGCCGGGTGTGCGCATCGTGAACACCGCGCGCGGCGCGCTGATCGACGAGCAGGCGCTGTTCGATGCGATCGAGTCCGGGCGCGTGGCGGGCGCGGCCATCGACGTGTTCTCGAAGGAGCCGGCGGTCGGCAACATCCTCACGACCTCGGATCGCATCGTCGTCACCCCGCACCTCGCGGCCTCGACGGCTGAGGCGCAGGATCGTGCCGCAGTCACCGTCGCGAACGAGCTCCTCGACGTCCTGGACGGCAAGTCGGCGCGCTTCGCCGTCAACGTGCCGCTGGTCGACCCGGAGACGATGGCGGTCATCGGCCCGTACGTCGACGCTGCGGGGCTCGCGGGCCGCGTGGCGAGCCAGCTGGCGATGGGCCAGCTGCAACGCGTGCGGCTGGAGTTCCTCGGCGAGATCGCGAACTACGAGCTGCGCCTGCTGCGCGCGGCCGCGCTCATCGGGCTGCTGGAGCGCGTGAGCACGCAGAAGGTGACCATCGTCAACGCCGACCAGCTCGCCGCGCAGCGCGGCCTGCGCGTCGAGGTCGAAGGCGGCGAGGCGCGCGAGCCCTACGCGAACCTCGTGCGCGTGCGCGTGACCGCAGACGCCGAGCGGCAGGTGGCAGCCACGCACACGCCGTCCGGCGTGTGCGTAGTCGGCATCGACGACTACGCGGTGGACATCAACCCGAACGACGCGCCCTTCGTCGTGATGGTGGAGAACGTCGACCGGCCGGGCATGATCGGGCGCGTCGGCACGCAGCTGGGCGAGTGGGGGGTGAACATCCACTATATGTCGGTAGGCGCGGGCACCCGCGAACGTGCGCTGATGGTGCTCGGTGTCTCGCGCGCGCTCACCGCCGACGAGTTGCGCGCGCTGTCGGCGCTCGACAACGTCTTCTCGGCGTTCCACCTCGAGCTCGGCTAGCTGTAGTTCCTCGAGGTTGTTGCAGGTAGGCCGCGGCGCTGCTGCTGTATGCCTTGCGAAGCCCGCAGTGGCAGGGAGAGGCTCGTAGTGCGTCGGAACGCTCGAGTGACCCCGCGGACGCGGCTGGAGCTGGTCCGGGAGGTGCGAGCCGGATGCTCGCTCGCCGACGTCGCTCGACAGGGGCAGCCGCACCACGGTGGCTGAGTGGGTGCAGCGCTTCGCCGTTGAAGACGAGCACGGGCTCGCGGACCGCGGACGACAGCGCCGGTCGTCGCGCGCCGCATCTGCGCCGTGCGCCGCCCGGCCGGCTGGGATCGCAACGCCTGCGTAGAGGCGTTTGGTGAGCGTGCAAGCGCTCGCGCAACATTCCTCGAGCGGACGCTGAGGCACTCTCGTCGTGGGGTGCAGGTGCACCGCGCACCCAGCGACAACGCGAAGAACTACGCCACGCGGGGACTGCGTGCGCTCGCTGCCGCGCAGGGCATCGCGCTGAAGCGGTGGGGCCAGCCCCGCCTCACGCCTGCAACACCCTTCGCAGGAGGCGCAGCTAGGGACGCCGCGTCACGCCGGCTCCTCGGCCACAGCCGGGAGGGACGCGGCGAGCCCGCGCAGGTCGCGCTCGTAGTACTGGCGCATCACCGCCGCGGCCAGGCGCTCCGGATCGTGGCGATAGCGATGGTCGGGCGCGACGAGGTCGGCGAGCACGAGGTGCGCGCCGGCGTAGTCGGCGTCGCCGGGCGCGAGCACCGGCTGCGACTGCCATTCGTCGGGCAGCGGGTCGGCGGGCAGGTTGCTGTTCGCGAGCACGACGTCCGCTACGCGCTCGCCGCGCAGGTGGCGGCGGATGGCGGCGTAGTGCGCGGCGGCGTCGTAGCCGTCGGTCTCGCCGTGCTGGGTGGCGACGTTCGAGACGTACACCTTGTGCGCGGTCGAGGCGATCACCGCGTCGCCGAGCCCGCGCACGAGCAGGTTCGGCAGCACCGAGGTGTACAGCGAGCCCGGGCCGATCACGATCAGGTCCGCCTCCAGCAGTGCGCGCGCCACCTCAGGGTTCACGAGCGCCTGCGCCGGCTCGATGAACACCTGTGTGATGGGGGAGCCGCTGTACGGGATGTTCGACTCGCCGCGCACCGTGCGGCCATCCATCAGCACGGCGCCGAGCGTGAGGTCCGCTAGCGTCGAGGGCAGGATCGCGCCACGCACGTTGAGCACGCGCGAGGTCTCGCGGATGGCGACCTCCATGTTCCCGATGACCTCGGCCATCGCGACGATGAAGAGGTTGCCGAAGGAGTGCCCCGCGATGCCCTGGCCGGCATCCTGGTCGAAGCGGTACTGGAAGAGGCGCGTGACGAGTGGTTCGGCGTCGGCGAGCGCGGCAATGCAGTTGCGGATGTCGCCCGGCGGGATCACGTGCATGTCGCGGCGCAGCAGGCCGCTCGACCCGCCGTCGTCGGCGACCGTGACGACGGCGGTGAGGTTGCTGGTGTAGCGCTTGAGCCCGCGCAGCAGCGTCGACAGGCCGGTGCCCCCGCCGATCGCGACGATCTTCGGGCCGCGGCCTTGCGTGCGCTGCGAGTAGATCTGCTCGACGAGCTGGGCCTGGCGCTCGACTGGCAGCAGCGCGCTGACCATCGAGCGGTTGAGGCGCCATGCGCCGTACAGCGTGATGCCTGAGGCCACGGTGAGGAATAGCAGCCCGCGCACCCATCGCGGCATGAACTGCAGCGTGACCGTGCTGACCCAGCCCGGGAACACGTACGTCGCGTACACCTCGCGCAGCAGGTAGGCGAAGCCCAGGCCCATGATTACGACGCCGATGAGCAGCACGAACAGCCAGCGCTTGATGTGCAGGCCGAAGTATAGCCACTTGCTGATGTTGTACCGGCTCACGGCGGCAGCCCATCCAGGTGCCGGCGGAACACCTCGGCGGCGGCGGTGGCGTCGGCGCGCCCCTTGAGCTCGCGCATGAGCTGGCCGACGAGGAACTGCAGCGCGCTCGGCTTGCCGCCGCGGTAGTCGGCGACGGCCTTCGCCTGCGCGGCGATCACCGCGCGCGCGACGCGGTCGATCTCGACCTCGTCACGCAGCTGGCCGAGGCCACGCGCCTCGACGATGGCGGCGGGCCGCTCGCCGCTCGCAAACGCGAGCTCGAGCACCTCCTTGCCCGTGGTCAGCGTGATCGCGCCGCGCTCGACGAGGGTGGCCAGCTCCGCGATGTGCGCGGGCGAAAGCCTAGTGTCGGCCAGCGCGCGTTCCCCGCCTTCGCCGTGTAGCAGGCGCGCGACGTCGCCGGTGAACCAGTGCGCGACCGCGCGCGCGGTTGCGTGCGCGGCGTCGACGCCTGCCGGCGCCCCGCCCACGGCCGTGAGCGCAAGCGCGACGGCCTCCTCGTACCCGTCGGCCTGGGCGCGCGCCTCGGTCAGCAGGCGCGCGTCGGCGGGCGCGAGGCCGTACTGGCGCTCGAAGCGCACGCGCCGCGCGTCCGGCAGCTCCGGGAGCTGGGCGCGCAGGCGCGCGACGCGTTCGGTGGAGATGGTCAGCGGCGGCAGGTCCGGCTCCGGGAAGTAGCGGTAGTCGTGCGCTTCTTCCTTGGAGCGCTGGCTCACCGTGGCGCCGGTCGCGTCGATGTAGCCGCGCGTCTCCTGGTCGACGCGCGCGCCGGCGTCGAGCAGCGCGCCCTGGCGCTCGATCTCGAACTCGATGGCGCGCTGCACGGCGCGGAATGAGTTCATGTTCTTGATCTCGACTTTCGCGCCGAGGCGCTCCGCGCCAAGCGGCCGCAGCGACACGTTCGCGTCGCAGCGGAACGAGCCCTTCTCCATGTCGGCGTCCGACACGTCGATGTAGCGCAGCGTCAGGCGCAGCTTGCGCAGGTACGCGACCGCCTGCGCGGCGGAGCGCATGTCGGGCGCGCTCACCACCTCCATGAGCGGCACCCCCGAGCGGTTGACATCGAGCAGGGAGTAGGCCTCGCCGTGCGGGGCATTGCGGTGCAGCAGCCGCGCCGTGTCCTCCTCGAGGTGGATGCGCTCAAGCCGGACGTGATGCGGCACGCCATCGACCTCGATGTCGAGGCCGCCGCCGACGCACAGCGGCTCGTCGTATTGCGAGATCTGGTAGCCCTTCATCAGGTCAGGGTAGGGGTAGTTCTTGCGGTCGAACTTGGAGCGGGGCGGGATGGTGGAGCCGAGTGCGAGGCCCGCGAGGATGGTCGCGTCGACGGCGCGGCTGTTGATGACGGGCAGCATGCCGGGCATCCCGAAGCACACCGCGCAGACGTGTGAGTTGGGAGGCGCGTCGAAGTAGGCCGCGGAGCACGAGCAGAACATCTTCGAGCGCGTGCGCAGCTGGGCGTGCACCTCGAGGCCGATCACTGCCTCGTAGCCGGTCCCGGTCCCGGTCGCGGCCATGGGCTCCCCGTCCCCGGCGCTCGTAGGGCGCCGGGCGTTCGAACTCGAGCGCGTGGCGCCCGCACCGATTGTAGTGCGGGCGGCGGCTATGGCGCGGGCTGCCGGGCCTCAGGCGGCGCGCCGGTGGCGTGCAGCGGCCCGAGGCGCCCGACGGCGCCCCGGGTTGCGCGCGGGACCCGGGGCAGGCTACGAGGTCTTCTGCTCGGCGGGCGCGAGGTACTTCTGGGGGTTGCCGATGAAGCGGTTGCGGTTGCTGATGTCGGCGAAGTAGTACCAGGTGCCTTCGTGCATGAACTTGAAGCCACTCTTTTCGTCATCGAACGTCTTGCCCGATACGATGTCCGTGCGCTCGGCCATGGTGCTGGTCCTCCTTTGACATGCCGGCCACAGGTCTGGCGACCACGCGCATTATAGGGAGGGGTCAAGCGCCCACGCCTTGCGGTCGCGCGCGCCCGGGCGCCTGGGGCGCGGTGTCGCGACACGAGTCGCTACACTCGACGCATGGCGGGGACGCGCCGGCCACGCGCGGATGCCCTTGATGGCGGGCCCGAGCAGCCGTCGCTGTTCGCGGAGCCACGCGCGGCGGAGCCGCTGGCCGCGCGCATGCGCCCGCGCGACCTCGACGACTTCGTGGGCCAAGCGGCGGCGGTAGGCCCGGACGCCCCGCTGCGCCGCATGGTGGAGCGCGATGAGCTCTCGTCGCTGATCCTGTGGGGGCCGCCGGGCTCCGGGAAGACCACGCTCGCGACGATCATCGCGCGCCGCACGCGCCGCCACTTCGAGCAGCTGTCCGCCGTCTCCTCCGGCGTGGCAGACCTGCGGCGCGTGATCCAGCAGGCGCAGGAACGCCGGCGCGCGAGCGGCCGCCCCACGATCCTGTTCATCGACGAGCTGCACCGGTTCAACCGTGCGCAGCAGGACGCACTGCTGCCGTACGTGGAGGACGGCACGGTCACGCTCATCGGCGCGACGACGGAGAACCCGTCGTTCGAGGTGGTGGCGCCGCTGCTCTCGCGGGCGCGCGTGATCCGCCTCGAGGCGCTGGGCGAGGCGGAGCTGGTGGCGATCGCGCGGCGGTCGCTCGCGGACGTTGAGCGCGGCCTTGGGGCGCGTGCTATCGAGGCCGACGACGCGACGCTCGCCGCGCTCGCGCGCATTGCGGGCGGCGACGCGCGTACGGCGCTCAATGTGCTGGAGCTCGCCGCGGCGCTCGCCGAGCCGGGCGCGGACGGCGTCTCGCGCCTGAGCCCCGGGCTGCTCGCGACGGCCGCGCAGCACCCCACGCTGCAGTACGACCGCGCCGGCGACGCGCACTTCGACACGATCTCCGCGTACATCAAGTCGATGCGTGGCTCGGACGCCGACGCCGCGCTGTACTGGCTCGCGCGCATGCTGGAGGCCGGCGAGGACCCGCTGTTCGTCGCACGGCGCGTGGTGGTGCTGGCCGCCGAGGACATCGGCCTGGCGGACCCGCAGGCGCTGCCGCTCGCGGTCGCGTGCCAGCAGGCGGTGCACCTGCTTGGCATGCCGGAGGCGCGGCTGCCGCTCGCCGAGACGACGATCTACCTCGCGCGCGCGCCGAAGTCGAACTCTGCGTACCGCGCGTACGAGCGCGCTGCGGAGGACGTGGCGCGCACGCGCAACGCGCCCGTGCCGCTGCACCTGCGCAACGCCGCTACGGCGCTGATGCGCCGCCTCGGGTACGGCAAGGACTACCAGTACGCGCACGACTTTCCGGGCCACGTGACGCCGGAGCAGCAGCACCGTCCGCCAGAGCTCGAGGGCCGCGCTTACTACGAGCCGGGCACCCTCGGCGACGAGGCTCGGGAGCGCTAGGTTGGGCTACTCGACCGTGAGCGCGAGGTGCATGCCGGACTGATAGTGCGCGGGGATGTTGCAGATGAGCACGTACGCGCCCCGCGTGAGCTCCGGCGAGACGGAGCGACGGGCGCCCGCGCGCAGCTGGTGAATGCGATCGATGTCCTTGCTCTCGGGGATGTCGGCCACGCCGTCCTTGACCGGCAGCTTGTCCGGTGCGACGTCGGTGCGCACGACGGAGAGGTCGTGTGGGATGCTGCCGCGGTTGTGCAGGGTGATGGTGACTTTGCCCGCGGGCACCGTCTGCGTGTTCGCTTCGAACGAGAACTCGCGCGCGGTGACGGTCACCGCGTTCGTCGACGCCTGCTGCGCAGCCTCGTCGGCGCCGCCCTCGTCATCGACGCTGCCCCCACACGCCGCCGCGAGTGCGGCGAGCGCCAGTACGCCCATCGCCCCCAACCTCCGCGTCACCCGCATGCGTGTGCTCCTTCACTCGCCAGGGCGGTACACGACACCACGATGCGACGCCCGCACGCTGCGCGCCAGCGCCCTGGGCCGGCGCCAATGAGCTACGCGCCGCCCGCCGACCTCGCGCGCCGGATCGAGGAGGACTTCGGCCACGGCGCGCTGGGCGGCATCTGCGTGCTGCTCCAGCCGCTCGCCGACGGAGGACTCGGCGACCGGATCGTGCGCTGCGTGCTGCAGCTGGCAGGCGGGGACGTGGTGCTACTGCGCCACTACGTGGCACAAGCGCTGCTCGACTACGGCGACTTCATCTCCTAGGCCGAGTACGAGGCGAATCGTCGCGTGTTCGACTTCAATCAGCCATTCGAGCGTGCGGCCCGGCCATGAGTCGTGGGTACAAGCGTCGGTCGCTGGCTGGGGATCGAGGATTCGAACCTCGACTTACTGATCCAGAGTTGTCCGACGGGCGTGTTGAGGCATCCCTCGGGGTGCCTCCAGGTGCCCGGATTGAATCTGGATCGAGGGCTGGCGGGGTGGCTTGTAACTGCCGGTGACATCCTCTTCCCAGTGGTTTGGGGCCAAATTGGGGCCAACGTCGGCGAAACGTGCGGAGTTGCAGCTATCGGCCTTGACTCCGAGCCACGAGGCGGACGACTCCGGTTTCGATGGCACCCACGCCGCTCTGCTGCTGGTGCTCCAGCATGTAAACTCTCGTTCCCGCGGTGCGCGTGAACGGCGTCGACTCAAGAACGGACACGGATGCGCCCGCCGTCGAGCACACTGTGGATTCGGCAGCTGGGCTCTTCGACGCAGTGTTGGTCCAATCAGATAACTGGAAGCAATGTGACGAGGCAGCGTCCTCGCTCAAGAGCGTGATGCTCAGAGCGAATACTGTGCCGCCGGGGTAGTTCCCCGCGTCAAATCCGACGAGCTGATTCGTTGCAACGAATCCGTCCGCTGGCCGGGAGAGCTCCGGTGAGTACTACTTGGGGTAGGGATGGGCCGATCGCTTTCGGATCGGAAGGGCTGGGCACTGTCTCGCAGGGAGGGCGCATGGGGGTTCGAGCGGCGCTCTGAGCGGTAGCCGTCCTCAGCCAGCTATGGATGCCCCACGTCATTAGTGGTATGACGTATGTATTCACAAGCACCGTGGGGTGCCGCCCGGCACTACCCCCGGCTGGTTCAGCAAGAAGTAGCGTACGGGACTGTCATGCGTGACCGGGCTGCCGACAGCCGGAGGTGCGGTCGAGACCGTCATCGTCGATGCCGTTTTCTCGTCGAGCTCGAAGGCTCTGATCGTGCGCGGTGACGACACCGTATGGCTTGTCGAGTATGGCGCGGGTTGCCCCGGCTTGAGGGCGGGGGGCTCAGCGCTCGTAGTTTCCCCCGATGGCTTCGGGGGCTCCGGCTCCGAGCTGTATCTGCCGCCGTGGCGTTCCTGCGTGACGTGTTCGGGTGGGACGTCGCGCCGGACGGCGGCGTGATCACCGCGATCGACACGGGAGTCGCGGATGTGCAGCCCAACGACATCTACGTCGCGGGTTCGATTCGCAGGCTCGCGCCGGGCGCGCGGCCGCGCGCGGTGCGCGCGTGCTCGTGCCGCGCACCGACCGCCGGGGGCAGCCCACCTTCGCGGTGATCGAGGCGCCGAGCGGGCAAGCCTTCGGGCTGGTGCAGCTGTGAGCGCTTCGCGCCGCGCACTATGCGCGGTGCGCCAGGAACGGAGGGACCCCGTGGCTCAGCCGACCGCCGTCCTCGACGAGGAATCGATCCGCATCGAGGAGTACGACCGCGTTGCCGTCATTACGTTCAACCGCCCGGAGCGCCTCAACGCGTGGGACGCGAGCATGGGGCAGTCGATCGAGCGCTACCTGCGCGCGCTGGACGGCGGCGAGTACCGCATTCGCTGCGTCGTGCTGACGGGCGCGGGGCGCGCGTTCTGCGCGGGCGGCAACGTGAAGACGTTCCCCGGCGCCGACCTCGGTCGCGCGCGTCCGCCGTGGCGACCCGCACACACGGAGGCCAACATCACGACGTGGATGCGTCGCGCCGACGTGCCGATTATCGCGGCGATCAACGGCTTCTGCATGGGCATGGGCATCGGCATCGCGCTGGGCGCCGACCTGCGCATCGCCGCGGAGGACGCGCTGTTCCAGGTGGCGCAGATGCGGCGCGGGCTCGCGGTGGACTACAGCGAGCCGTACGCGCTCCCTCGCGTGGTCGGCATGCAGCGCGCGCTCGAGCTCATGTTCACCGCGCGCCGGTTCACCGCGCAGCAGGCGCTCGACTACGGCCTCGTGCTCGAGGTCGTGCCCGCCGCGCGCCTGCGCGAGCGCGCGCTCGAGCTTGCGAGCACGATCGCGGCCGGCCCGCCGCTGGCGCTCGCCGGAACGAAGCAGCTCGCGTACAGCGTCGAGCACGAGGGCCTCGAGCGCGTGCTGCAGCTGACGACGCCGATGGTGGGGCTGATCGCGCGCACCGAAGACGCCGTGGAGGGCGTGCGCGCGTTCCTCGAGCGCCGCCAGCCGACGTTCCGGGGCCGCTAGGCCGGCACGGCATCTCAGGCGAAGTCGAACAGGAGCGGGAACGCGACCACGACGACTGCCGCCCAGGCGGCGTACACGGGGATGTACGCCGTCTGCCAGCGCTCGAGGTCCGCGTAGGGATGCCGCCCGCGGAGGAAGCCGAGCAGCAGCCACGATGACCACAGGAGATTCGCGAGGAGCACCACGTTGAGGCCTAGCTTCGCGCTGAGGTTCGATGTGAAGCCGAACTCGGTGATGCGGCCGAGAATCGCCGGGAGCGCGAGCACGTCGATGAATTCATGGGTCCGGGTCCTTGTAGTAACCGCCTGCGTGCTCGCGGCCTCGACGGCTTGCAGTGAGCCAGCTGCTTCGAGTACAGCTACGCCCACCGCAGCGGTCCCAAACTTCACCGTCGTGGGCAAATACACCGCGCGAGAGCCATCTAGCTTTGGGGGCCGCACTTCCACTAAGTACATGGTCCAAATCAGAGTTAAGGGCGCAGTCGGGACTCTCGAAACAACTTGGACTTGCTATCGCGATGCTCAGGTGGGCCAAGTGCTCGCTGGCGACTGTGGTGGTGGGGCTCCTGCCCCGCCTCCCCCGCCTTCCGGTGGTGGTGGGGCTCCTGCCCCGCCTCCCCCGCCTCCCGGTGGTGGTTTCGCGCCTCCCCCGCCTCTCCCGCCTCCCGGTGGTGGATTCCCGCCGCCCCCGCCTCTCCCGCCTCCCGGTGGTGGATTCCCGCCGCCTACCGGCGGTCAGCCCGGCAACCCGCCTTCGGGTGGGGCCTTCCCTCCGCCCGGCGGTCAGCCTGGGAACCTGCCTCCGGGGGGTAACTTTGCTGCTCCCCTCCCCGGTGGCCAGCCAGGTGGCCGCAATGGGCGATGAGTGCTGCGTCCTGAGCAGGGTCCTATTGACCTGCCCCCGCGTTTCATAGCACCTGATGAGTGAGTCTGGCGGCGATCTCCAGCCAGTTCGGTTCGATGGCCTCGGGTGCTGGTGGCCGGTACCCGAGCGAGCTGTGCGGGCGCCGGTGGTTGTACTCCAGGCGCCAGCGCTCGATGAGCACCTGCGCCTCGAGCAGCGTGTCGAAGCGCTCGAGGTTGAGGCATTCGTCACGCAACTTGCCGTTGAAGGACTCGATGTAGCCGTTCTCCCATGGACCGCCCGGCTCGATGAAGAGCGTCTGCACGCCGACCCGCGCCAGCCAGCGGCGCACCGCCTTCGCCACAAACTTCGGCCCGTTGTCCGAGCGGATGTGCTTCGGCAC
>VGPB01000034.1 GCA_016875695.1 Chloroflexota bacterium
CAGACGGTGGCGCAAGTGTCCCGGAGGCTGGGGATCAGCGAGCAGACCTACTACGGCTGGCGCCGCGAGTACGGCGGGATGAAGGTCGACCAGGCGAAGCGGCTGCAGGAGCTCGAGCGGGAGAACGCGTGGCTGAAGCGGCTGGTTGCCGACCAGGCGCTGGACAATGCGATTCTGCGTGAGGTGGCCTCGGGAAACTACTGAGCCTGGCGAAGCGACGCCGGGCGGTCGCACATGTCTGCGAGACGCTCACCGTATCGGAACGGCGCGCCTGTCGGGTCGTCGGGCAGGCACGCGCCACCGAGCGCTACGTGCCCAGGGAGTCGGCGGACGAGCAGGCGTTGCTGGCGCGCATCGTGGCGCTCGCCACGCGTTTCGGACGCTACGGCTACCGCCGCATCACCGCGCTGCTCAGGCAAGCGGGCTGGCGCGTGAACCACAAGCGCGTCGAACGGCTCTGGCGCCAGGAGGGGCTGAAGGTGCCCCAGAAGCAGCCCAAGCGCGGCCGGCTCTGGCTGGCAGACGGCTCGATCATCAGGCGGCGCGCCGAGCGTCCGAACCACGTCTGGTCGTACGACTTCGTCCTCGACCGCACCGCTGACGGCCGGCCGTTGCGCATGCTCACGATCATCGACGAGTTCACGCGCGACTGCCTGGCGATCGACGTCGCCCGGCGGTTGAACTCGCGAGATGTGCTCGCGCGGCTCGCCGACCTCTGCGTCGAGCGCGCGGTGCCGGAGCACATCCGCTCGGACAACGGGCCGGAGTTTGCGGCGAAGGCGGTGCGCCGCTGGCTGGCGCGGGTCGGCGTGCAGACGCTCTTCATCGAGCCGGGCGGTCCATGGGAGAACGGCTACAGCGAGTCCTTCAACGGCAAGCTGCGTGACGAATGCCTCAACCTCAAGCGCTTCGACACGCTGCTCGAGGCGCAGGTGCTCATCGAGCGCTGGCGGTTGGAGTACAACCACCGGCGCCCGCACAGCTCGCTCGGGTACCGGCCACCAGCACCCGAGGCCATCGAACCGAACCGGCTGGAGATCGCCGCCAGACTAACTCAGCAAGTGGTATGAAACGCGGGGGCAGGTCACTTCGACACGCTGCTCGAGGCGCAGGTGCTCATCGAGCGCTGGCGGTTGGAGTACAACCACCGGCGCCCGCACAGCTCGCTCGGGTACCGGCCACCAGCACCCGAGGCCATCGAACCGAGCTGGCTGGAGATCGCCGCCAGACTCACTCATCAGGTGCTATGAAACGCGGGGGCAGGTCAAAGCTGCATGCAATCGCCATGCGAGAATGGGCGCCATGCGCATGACACTGCTCGCGTTCGCGGTGGCCGTCGCGGTCCTCGCCTGCGGCGGTGGCGACGATGACGAGGCGGCGCCAGTCGGCACGGCGGCGACCGCGGCGCCCACCGCGCCGGGGCATATTCCGGCGGTCTCCGACTTCGCGCGCGTCGAAGACGCGCAGGGGCTTGCCGTCTGGCACCTCGGCGCGCCGGCCGAAGGCGTGCCGGTGGGCCCGCTGTGCAGCGCGCTCGGCGGCGGCTCGGAGCTCGCCGTGAGCGGCCGCACGTCCGTCGAATCGCGTACGCTCGGTGGCCGCTTCATCGGCACGACGCGGCAGGGAGTGTGGGTGCTGTGGCTCTCGGAGGCGGCCACGCGGGCGATCCCGCTCGGCCCGCAGCCCGGGGTCTCGGAGGGCCAGCTGGTCGCGCGGCTGAACGACCGCATGACTGTCGAGCCGAGCAGCGCCTACCTGCGCTGCAACTAGCCCTGCGCTCGACGCCCCGCCGGCGTGGCTCGGCCGCCGCTCGCGCCGATACTGTGTACACTGATGTCCCCAGCCGCCAGATCGAGGTATTCCCGTGCATGGTCGGGACTTCCTGTCCTTGCAGGACTGCTCACCGGACGAGCTCGAGCAGCTGCTGAGCACCGCGCAGGCGATCAAGCGTGATGGCCCGGGCACGGCGCTTGCCGGCCAGACCATCGCGCTGCTGTTCGACAAGCCGTCGCTGCGCACGCGCGTGTCGTTCGAGGTGGCGGCCGCGCGGCTGGGCGGGCGCGCCATCGTCGTCGCCCAGCACGAGGCGCGCATCGGCGAGCGCGAGCCGGTCAGCGACGCGGCGCGCGTGCTCTCGCGCATGGTGCAGGCGCTGATCGTGCGCACGTTCGCGCAGGCGACGCTGGAGGAGTACGCGCGCTGGGCGGCGGTGCCCGTGGTCAACGCGCTCTCGGACGCCGAGCACCCCTGCCAGGCGCTCGCGGACCTACTCACGTTGCGCGAGCGCCTCGGCGCGTTGCGCGGGCTGACGCTCGCATACATCGGGGAGGGGAACAACGTCGCGACCGCGCTGGCCTTCGGCGCGGTGCTGACGGGCGTGCGCTTCCGCTGCGCCTCGCCGCCGGGTCACGGGCTGCCGGAGCATGTGCTGGCCGCCGCGGCCACGCTTCCCGGCGGTGGCTCCGTGGAGCAGCTCGCCGACCCGGTGGCCGCCGTGCGCGACGCGGCCGCCGTCTACACGGACGTGTGGGCCTCGATGGGGCAGGAGCACCTGCTCACGCAGCGCACGGAAGCGTTCGCGCCGTACCGCTTGGACGCGGCCCTGCTGGCGGCAGCGCCCCCCGACGCGCTCGTCATGCACGACCTCCCCGCCCATCGCGGCGAGGAGATCACGGACGAGGTGATCGAGTCACTGCGCTCCGTGGTCTTCGACCAGGCAGAGAACCGCGTGCACGCGCAGCAGGCGCTGTTGCTGCTGCTGCTCGGGTCCGCGGGCTAGCGCTCGGCTCGTGCGAGAGCTACTCACCGTCATCGGCGACGCGCTCGATCGACTGTCGCCCGCCGCGGTCGTCGACATTGTGCTGGTCTCGGTGTCGATCTACTGGCTGCTGCTGCTGCTGCGCGGCACCACCGCGATGACGGTGCTGCGTGGCGCTGCCGTCGTGCTGGCCGGGGCAGCGCTGCTGAGCCGCGCGCTGGACCTGCCCGTCGTCAACTGGCTGCTGCGCAACTCGCTCACCGGGCTCGTGCTCGCGCTCGCGCTCGTGTTCCAGCCCGAGATCCGGCGCGCGCTGGAGCGCCTGGGTCGCACCGGGCTGCGCTCTCACCGGCGGCGCGAGGAGGACCTGTACGCGATCGAGGCGATCGTGCGTGTGGCCGCGCGGCTCGCGCGCCAGCAGCGCGGCGCGCTCATCGTGATCGAGCGCGAGACCGGCCTGCGCGAGGTCACTGACACCGGCGTGCCGGTCGGCGCCGAGCTGTCTGGTGAGCTGCTAGGCAGCATCTTCGCGCCGAACGCGCCGCTGCATGACGGCGCGGTGGTCGTGCGCCTCGACCGCATCGTCGCCGCCGGCTGCACGCTGCCGCTGTCCGACTCGCCGCTCCCGGCCGAGCACGGCATGCGCCACCGCGCGGCGCTGGGCATCACGGAGCGCACAGACGCCGTGGTCGTGGTCGTGTCCGAGGAGCGTGGTGAGCTCGCGCTCGCATCGAATGGGCGCATGCTCACTGGCCTCGACGAGGCGCGCCTGAGCCGCCAGTTGCTGCGCCTCTTCGCGCTCGAGGACCTCGGCGTCGAGGCGGGGCGCGCGGCCGATGCGGTCGGCGTCGACCGGCGGCCGGTCTGACGACCGTGGAGCGCCGACCGGTCCCGTCGCGGTCGCGCTCGGTCCGCCTGCTGGATGCGCTGCGCCGCGCGTGCGCGCTGGCAGCGCAGGCGGGCTTCCATCTGCGGCGCTCGCCGGGGCTCGCGGGGCTCTCGCTGGTCATGGGCGTCGCGCTTTGGGTGATCGTGAGCGAGGCCGAGAACCCCACGCGCGTCGATCGCTTCACCAGCGCGATCCCGCTCGAGGCGGTCAACGTCAGCCCCGGCTACGCCGTGGCGAACCAGCTCTCGCCCGTCGCAGTGCGCATCGCCGCGCCTGAGGACCGCTGGGACGAGCTGACGGCGGCGAGCTTTCGCGCGTTCGTGGACCTGAACGGGCGCGAGGCGCGCGAGCAGTTCGTGCCCGTGCGCATCGAGGTCGTCGGCGCACGCGGCGTGCGCGTGCTCGAGGCGCTGCCGGCGTCCGTCGTCGTCCACCTCGAGGAGCTCGTGACGAAGCAGGTGCCGGTCAGCACGCGCCAGCTCGGCACGCTGCCGCGCGGGCACGAGCTGAGCGCGGCGACGCCCGAGCGGCGCAGCGTCGAGGTCTCCGGGGCAGCCTCGCTCGTCGCGCTCGTCAGCGAGGCGGTCGCCTCGATCAACTTGACCGGGCTCACGGTGGGCCTCGAGGACAGGGTGGCGCTCGTCCCGGTCGCGGAGGGCGGCGGCGAGGTGCGCGGCGTGAGCGTCCGGCCGCCGACCGTGCGCGTCACCATCGGTATCACGCTCACCGCGCTCACGCGCACGCTGCCGCTGCAAGCGCAGGTCACGGGCCAGCCGGCGCCGGGCTATCGCATCGCGGGCGTGCGCGTGTCGCCGACGACCGCCGCCGTCGACGGCACGATCGACGTGCTGCAGGCGCTCGACACGCTGCGGCTGCCGCCGGTCGATATCGGCGGGCAGCAGGGGGACGTGCGCAGCACGCTGCGTCCGGTGCTGCCGCCTGGCCTCGCGGCGCCCGGGCTGGTCACGGTCGCCGTCGAGGTGCAGATCGTGCCGATTGTCGGGTCGTTGGCAATCACGGTCGCGCCCGAGGTGCTGAACGTGCGCACCGGGTTCCAGGCGCGCGCTGCGCCGGGCGCCGTCGTGATCGCGCTGGAGGGCCCGCTCGCGCGCCTGAACGCGCTGGCGCCGGGCGCGGTGCGCGCCACCGCCGACGCGTATGGGCTCGGCGCAGGCACGGCGGAGCTGCGGCTGGCGGTGCAGCTGCCGGACGGCATCGACGTACGCGAAGTGCAGCCCGCGTCGGTCTCCGTTACGCTGACCCGGCCATGAGCGACCTCACCGCCGGCCCGCTGGTCGCCATCGTCGGCCGCCCGAACGTCGGCAAGTCCGCGCTGTTCAACCGCCTCACCAGCACGCGTCGCGCGCTCGTGGAGCCGGTGCCCGGCACCACGCGTGACCGGCTCTACGGCTGGTGTGACTGGCGCGGCCAGCGCTTCCGCCTCGTCGACACGGGCGGCGTCGAGGGGCCCGAGTCGGACCCGTTCTCTCCGCGCATCCGCGAGCAGGTGGTGGAGGCGATCACCGAAGCCGACGCGATCCTCTTTGCGATCGACGCCCACGAGGGCATCACGGCTGCGGACGAGGCGATCGTGGAGCTGTTGCGGCGCAGCCCGCGGCCGGTGCTGCTGGTGGCGAACAAGGCCGACCGCAGCGGCGCGCGCGCCGCGCTCGTCGAGCTGTACGCGCTCGGTCTCGGCGAGCCGCTCGCCGTCTCGGCGTACCACGGGCAGGGCATCGGCGAGCTGCTTGACCGCATCGTCGAGGTGGCGCCGGGCGTGCCCCCGCCGCCGCGGGAGGAGCGCCTGCGCATCGCGGTGGTGGGCCGCCCGAACGTCGGCAAGTCATCGCTCGTTAACGCGATCCTTGGGTCCGAGCGCGTGATCGTCTCGGACATCCCGGGCACGACACGCGACGCTGTCGACACCGCGTTCGAGTTCGAGGGCCAGCGGTTGTTGCTCGTCGATACCGCGGGCATCCGCCGCCGCGGCAAGATCGAGCGCGGCGTCGAGCGCCACTCGGTGCAGCGCGCGGAGCAGGCGATCGACCGCGCCGACGTGGTGTTCCTCGTCATCGACCAGGCCGAGCCGACGGCCGCGCAGGACACCCATATCGCGGGCTACGTCGCCGAGCAGGGCAAGGGACTGGTGCTCGTCGTCAACAAGTGGGACCTGGCCGAGGACCGCGACGCGCGCCACGAGTTCGCGCGCGCGGTCGACCGGCGCTACGACTTCGTGGCGTGGGCGCCGGTGCAGTTCACGTCCGCCGTCACGGGCGAAGGCGTGCGCGACTTGCTGGAGCTGGCGCTGCACATCGACGCGGTGCGCCGGCGGCGCGTGCAGACGTCCGAGCTCAACCTCGTGATGCAGCGCGCGGTGAGCGAGCACGCGCCGCCGGCGATTCGCGGCAAGCGCCTCAAGTTGCTCTACGTGACGCAGGCGGAGGTCGCGCCGCCCACGTTCGTGTTCTTCGTCAACGACCCCGAGCTGCTGCACTTCTCGTACCGCCGCTACCTCGAGAACCGGCTGCGCGCGGCGTTCGGGTTCGAGGGCGCCGCGGTCCGCATGCGCTTCCGCCAGCGGACCGAGGCTCGATCGCCGAAGGCGATGCTCGCATGATCGCGCGGCAAGCGGCGCCGGCGTGATCGCCCCCGCGCTGCTGCTGCTGGGCGGCTACTTGCTCGGGTCGTTGCAGGCAGGCCTGCTCGTCGGCCGCGTCTACCGTGGCGTGGACGTGCGCGAGTACGGCTCCGGCAAGACCGGCTTCACCAATGCGCTGCGCACGCTCGGCCTACGCGCGGCGGCGATCGTGCTGGCCATCGATGTGGCGAAGGGCGCGCTGCCAGTGCTCATCGGGCGCTGGCTGCTTGACGACCCGTGGGCGGCGTCGCTGGGCGGGACCGGCGCCGTCATCGGCCACACATGGCCGCTCTTTGCCGCCTTCCGCGGTGGGCGCGGCGTGGCCACCTCGTTCGGCGGGTTCGTCGCGATGGCGCCGCTGGTGGCGCTGGCGGTGCTTGCCGCCAGCGCCAGCGTGCTGGCGGCGACGCGCTACGTGTCGGTGATGTCGATCAGCGGGATGCTCGCCGGGCTCGCCGCGCTGATCGCGCTCGTGGCGAGCGGCCGGCTGGACCCCGCGTACCTGCTCTACGGTATCGTGGTGACGCTGTCCGTGGAGGTCAACCACCGTTCGAACCTGCGCCGGTTGCTCGCCGGCACCGAGCCGAAGCTCGGCCAGGGCGGCGCCCGGCGTTCCCCTCGCGGCACGTGACCGCGCGGCCGATCCGCCGCGCGGCTGTCGTCGGCGCGACTGCCTGGGGCACGACGCTGGCGGTGCTGCTCGCGCGCAATGGCACCGACACGACGCTGCTCGCGCGCACCCCGGCCGAGGCCGCCGCGCTCGAGCAGGCCGGCGAGCATACGCGCCGCCTGCCCGGCGTGCGTTTCCCGCCGGGCCTGCACGTGCGCGCGGAGCACACGGCGCTCGCCGGCGTCGAGTTGCTCTGCTTCGCCGTGCCGGCGCAGACGCTGGCTGCGAACGCCGCTGCGCTGGCCGGCGCGGTACCGGCTCACGCTACGCTGCTGTCCGCCGCCAAGGGCATCGAGCTCGACAGCGGGCTGCGCATGTCGCAGCTGCTCGTGCGCGCGCTGCCCCGCCGCCCCGTCGCCGCGCTGTCCGGCCCCAACCTCTCGCGCGAGGTGGCGGCGGGATTGCCCGGCACCACCGTCATCGCCTCGCGCGACGCGCCGCTCGAGGCCGTGCGCTCCGCGTTCCACAGCACGACTTTCCGCGTGTACACGAGCGAGGACATCGTCGGCGTTGAGTTCGGCGGGGCGCTCAAGAACGTGATTGCGATCGCCGCCGGCATGGTCGACGCGTTCGGCTACGGCGACAACGCCAAGGCCGCGATCCTCACGCGCGGGCTCGCCGAGATGACGCGGCTCGCGGTCGCGGCCGGGGCGGACCCGCTGACACTGCAGGGGCTCGCCGGCGTCGGCGACCTCGTGGCGACCTCGTACAGCCGGCTCTCCCGCAACCGCCGCCTCGGCGAGTTGCTCGCGGGCGGCTGCGGGCTCGACGAGGCGCTGGCGCAGATCGGCGCGACCGTCGAGGGCGCGGCCACCACGCCGGCCGCGCTCCGCCTCGCCGCCTCGCTGGGCGTCGAGCTGCCGATCGCCGAGGGCCTGAACAACATCCTGTTCGGCGGCGGCGCACCGCTGGCCGCGGTCACCGCGTTGCTGCAGCGCGACCCCAAGCCGGAGCGCGCGCCCTCGCTACACTGATCGGGAGGCAAGCGAACCGCGCGCCCCAGCCCACCGAGGAGCGACGTGTGACCGACGACGTGGCCCGCGACGATCCCCCCGGCGACCATCCCCCCGACGAGGACGCGCCCGGCGACGAGCGACCGCGCTCGGCTGCCTCGGCCGAGGCGGTGCTGGCGGCGCTCCGCGACCCGCAGCGGGCGATCGCGCAGCAGGACTTGAGCGCGCTGGTGTCGCCGGACGACGCGACGGTGCGCGCGCTGATGGCGCTCTGGCCGGCGCTCGCGCCGCCGCGCCGCCGCGAGGTGCTGGCGTCGCTCGAGCAGCTCGCCGAAGCCGACGCCACGCTCGACTTTCACCGCGTGCATCTCACGGCGCTGCACGACGGCGACCCCGCGACGCGAATCCTGGCGGTGCGCGGGCTATGGGAGCAGGAGAACGAGGAGATCCTGCGCCTGCTGACCGCGCTGCTGCGCGCGGACAGCGAGGCGAGCGTGCGCGGGGAGGCCGCGACGGTGCTCGGTCAGTTCGTCGTCACGATGGAGTTCGGGCTGCTCTCGGAGGATGCCGCCGAGCACTTGGCCGAGACGTTACGCGACGCGATCGAGGACGTGTCGGAGGAGGACGAGGTGCGCGGTCGCGCGCTCGAGGCGCTCGGCGCGTACTCCGACGAGTGGGTCGCCGAGCTCATCGCCGAGCACTACGAGGGCGGCGCGCCGCGCATGCGCCTAGCGGCCGTGCGCGCGATGGGCCGTCACGCCTCCGACGACTGGCTTCCGGTGCTGCTGCACCACTTCGACGACGACGACAGCGAGACGCGCGCGGCCGCGGCCACGTCCGCCGGCCAGCTGCTGCTGGAGGACGCCGTAGCGCCGCTCGCCGAGCTGATCGACGACACCGACGAGGAGGTGCGGCTCGCTGCCGTCGCCGCGCTCGGGGAAATCGCGGGCGATGCGGCCGAGGCCGTCCTCGTCCGCATCGCCCAGCACGACCCCGAGCTCCGCGACGCCGCCCGCCGCGCCCTTGCGGAGGCCCGCCTGGACGCGCTGGACCCCGGCCAGGACGAGGACTAGGCGCGCGATGGCCTGGCGCACCTCGCCCAGCGCCGCGCTGGCGTGGCCCCCCGATCGAGCGCGCGGATGACTACGGGCGCGTTGAGAAGGCTGCCGGCGAGTAGAATCGCTCGCAACACCGCAGCGCCTCCTGCCTCTGCGCGCGCAAACTACGTCGCGGTCACGCGACAGCGTGCCGCGCAAGACATGGAGCGCGACTCGAAGTACGCGCTGCGCAGAGACCTCGAGTGAGGGTGACGACGATGACCCGGCCCGTCGCCCGCCGCCTGCCCGTGCGCGCCGCGACATCGGCGGGCGGCGTCGTGTACCGATGGCGCGGCGCGCGCGTCGAGGTGGTGCTCGTGGGGCGCGCCGCGCAGGGGTTGTGCGCGCTGCCTAAAGGCACGCCGGAGCCGGGTGAGGCCATCGAGCAGACCGCGCGGCGCGAGGTGCGCGAGGAGACCGGCCTCGAGGTGGCGATCGCGGCGCGCATCGGCAGCATCCGCTACTGGTTCGCGCTCCCGCACGAGGGCGTGCGCGTGCGTAAGGTCGTGCATCACTTCCTGATGCAGCCCGTCGGCGGCGACATCGCTCTTCACGACGGGGAGTACGATCAGGTGACGTGGGTCGACATCAGGGAGGCGGCTGTCCGCATGTCGTACGCCAACGAGCGCTCCATCGTCGAGCGCGCCGCGGGCCTGATCGCCGCGGCCGCCGATGGCGAGCCCGCTACCGAGGCCGCCGATTCCCGGCACGCGGACGCGGCGCCGTGACCAGTACCAAGCCCAGCGTCTTCGTGAGCGGCCGCCTCGTCACGCTGCGCGAGAAGCAGCTCGACGACGCGCGCCGCGACTACGAGTGGCGCCGCGACCCCGAGCTCGCCGCCTACGATGCTGCGCGCCCGATCTCGATGTCCTTCCGCTCGTTCGCGGCCGCGCTCAGTGACGAGCTGCAGTCGCCCTCGATGTACCGGCGCTCCTTCGCCATCGAGGTCACGGAGAGCGGTCTGCACATCGGCAACGTCATGTTCTACAGCTACGACCCGACCCGCCAGGAGGCCGAGCTCGGCATCACGATCGGCGACCGCGATTACTGGTCGCGTGGCTTCGGTACGGACGCCGTGGCGACGATGCTGCTGTACCTGTTCCGTGAGCGCGGACTGGAGCGCGTGTACCTGCACACGCTGTCGTGGAACCACCGTGCGCAGGCCGCGTTCAATCGCACCGGCTTCCGCTTCGTGCGTCCCGTGCACCGCGACGGCTACGACTTCCACCTGATGGAGGTCCATCGGGCCGACGTCCTCGGCGCCGAAGCCTGACCGCCCCCCTCGACGATCGTTCCAGCGGTTGTGCCGGGAAAGGTGCGCGGTCCGCTGCGCGTGGGTGGCAGACTGTGTGGTACGCGCTCGCGCGACGAAGGGTGGGGTGAATTCAACTGGTCAGTGCAACACCATCCGGATGCAGGGAGGTGTTGCATGGCCAAGCGGGGCGGACCAGTGCGGACGCACGCGGCACACCGAAGCGTAAACCAGCACACGGAGCGAGGGAGTGGCGACCCATGCCAGTAGCTCCGGAAGCCCTGCAGCGATACCTCGAGTCCCTGAGCACCGCGTACGACGTGCTCGCGCAGGCCGCGATGACGGCCACCGAGCGCGGCTACAAGGTTTCGAAGGCGCTCTCCAGCGACGTGATCGCGGCCCAGCGCGAGACCATGCCGCTCGCGAAGCAGATCGCCGCCGACCCCGAGCAGTACGCGAGCGGGTCATACGTGGCGATGACGCAGGCGGCGATCGCCGCGCAGAGCCGCACGCTGGCCTTTGCCCAGCTCGCCTGCAAGGAGGCGCTCGACGTGAGTGGCGAGGCGCACGAACTGGCCGAGAAACTGACCCAGGCCAACCGCGAGACCGGCGAGGCGGCCATAGAGCTGTTGCGCTCGCGGGGCGGCCTCGCGCCGATGGCCGAGATGTTCTCGCGCGGCTTCGAGGCGACGATGCAGGCCACGGAGGACACGGCGCGCCGCGTCCGCAAGTCCGCCAGCGCGTAACCTCGCGTCGCGATCTGGCACCGAGCAGGCCGGGCCCCGTCAGCGGCAGGCGCCCGGCCGCTTCGTGTTCGGCTCGCGTGCCCGAGAGCGCGCGTGGGGCGGCGCATCGTGCTCGCGGACGAAGACGCGCAGGCGCGGGAGCACTCCCTCGCGCCAGCCGCGGCCGCTGAGCGCGCCGAAGTGGCCCGCGTCCGGCACGACGTATCGCGCCCGCCGGGGCGCCGGGACGCCGGAGCAGAGCGCGTGCGCGGCTGCGGTCTGGCCCGCCCCGGTGCTGAGGTCCCGCTCACTCTCGATGGTCATGAGCGCGGTGTGGCGGATTGCGGACGGCGTCACCGACGTCCCGCGCCACGTCATGCGCCCGCGCGCGGTCGCGGAACACTACCCGCAGCGTGTCGACGTAGAACTCGGCGGGCAGGTCGGCGAGGGGGGCCTCGCGGGGCGGGGCGCCGACGCGGTGCTCCTCGGGCACCGCCCGCTGCGCCCACGCTGCGGCCTGGCGCTCCAGCTCTATCGCCAGCGGCCGGTAGGGGTCCAGCGCGAGGTGCGCCATGGATTGCAGGAAGCCGGGATAGACGCGACGGCCCGCGCCGGCGTGGGGTGGCGGCACCGTGCTCAGCATGTGCTGCTCGGACCACTCCGGGGTGCACGCAGCGACCCAGCTTCCGGCGAACGTCGGGCTGCGCCGTGCGTCGACCGGCCCGCACACGAGCGTGAGCGAGCGGGGCGCCGGCTGCCCGGGCGCCGCGGCGAGAGCGACCGTCGCGAGCGCGGGCACCGTCGCCTGCGAGACCGCGATCACGTGCAGCTCCGGGCCTAGCTCGACGATGAACTGCTGCACGTACTCGATGTACGTGTCGAGGTCGAACGGATCCTCGTCGAGCGGGACATCGCGGGCGTTGCGCCAGCCGGCGAGATACACGTCGTGATCGGGTAGCAGCGTGGCGACCATCTGGTAGAGGACAGTCGGGTGGTGGCCGGACAGCGGCGCGATCACGAGCACGCGCGGATCGCGACGCTTCACCGCACCCTCGAAGTGCGACAGCGTCGGGAACGGCCGCGCGCTGACCACGGCCTCGCGCACGGCGATCCGCCTGCCGCCGATGGTGGTGGCGTCCAAGTCGAAGCCTGCGGGTTCGACGCTCCGCGTGCGCTCGCGCGGAGGGGCGGCGAGGGCAGCCCACGGCATGCCGAGCCCCCCCCCCAGAACTCCAGGGCAGACCGGTAGGCCTCGAACGCCGCGTACAGCATCGCGCGATCGCCCAATCCCGAACCGCCGCCGTCCGCGAGCAGCGGACCACGTTGCCCCGATCATCGCCAGCTCCCGATTCGCGCAGGAGCCCACGCGCTGCTTCGATGGTCGTAGGCGCGGCGGCAGCATCGCGATAACGGGGGCCGCGTGCCTTTGACTCTTCGTCGCGGTCGCGTGCCCGCACCGGCCGGCCGGCCAGTTGCAGGCCGGGCGCGGAAGCCGTACCACAGACACGGACACTCATCCACGCGCCACCTAGCAGGGAGGACCCCGTGCGCATCCGGTCGTTCGTCGCGCGCCTCACGCGCCCCAGCATCGTCGTCTACGCACACTGCGATCTGCCGTGCGGCGTCTACGACCCCGCTCAGGCACGCGTCGAGGCCGAGTCCGTTAAGGCGATCCAGGAGCGCTACCAGAACGCGGGCCAGTTCCACGGCGCGAACCAGACGCTGGCGGACTACCAGGGACGCGCGCTCGCGATCAAGGAGCAGCGCGCCGAACTGGTGAAGCACCACCTGTGGGTGCTGTGGACGGACTACTTCACGCCCGCGCACCTGGAGAAATACCCTAACCTGCACCAGCTGTTCTGGACGGCGACGAAGGAAGCGGGCGCCGCGAAGAAGTCGCAGGATCCCGCGCAGGGACAGCGCCTGCTCGACGCCATTGCCGAGATCGACAAGATTTTCTGGGAGACGAAGCGCGCGTAGCGCGCACGGCGGAGAAGCGGCGCGCATGGGCGCGGCTACCGGCCGCGCCCGCGCGTGTGGTGCGGTGCTTGCGATGCTGGCCCTCGGCGCGGCTGCGCGGTACCTGCGGCGCTCGCTGCTCACCGTCGCCGTCGAGGGGCGCAGCATGTGGCCCGCACTCGCACCCGGCGACTGGCTGATCGTGCGCCGGGGCGGCGTGCCGCGCGACGGGAGCGTGGTGGGGCGTGTCGTGTGCGTGCGCGCGCCGGACGGGCGCAT
>VGPB01000035.1 GCA_016875695.1 Chloroflexota bacterium
CTGGTTGCGGCGCGCCTCGTCGCGCAGCGCCGTCGTGCGCTCCGCGTCGACGACTAGCGTCGGCACCACGAGCGGCACAACGAGGTCCGCGACCGCCTGCTGCTGGTCCGGCGTCAGCGCCGCCGTCACCAGCCCGGCCGCGCGCTGCCGCGCCGCCGGCAGCTCACCCTCACGCAGCGTGCCCGACAGCGTGCGACCGAGCGCGCTGCGCGCCTCGACGGCGATGAGCTCCCACTCGCTCGCGCTCGCCGCGGCGAGCGTCGTGGCCGCGCGCGGCGACAGCAGCGTCCCGCCCGTCGCGCGAATCGCCGTTTTGCGCCCCGGCACCGCGAGCGCCGCGTCGTCGCGCGCGCGCGCGATGTCGCTCAGCTGCTGATCGAGCTGTGCGAGCTGGCGCTCGCGCACGCGCCGGTCCAGCACCAGCACGTCGGTGACTGCCGCCGCAGCCTCCGCGCGCGCCTGCGCCGTGCGCAGCTCGGAGTCGAACGACACGTCACGCGGCGCAACGAGCGCGAACGGCGCCTGGTCGCCCTCCCCCAGCGTGGTCCCGCCGGGGTACCACGGGAACAGCACCGCCAGCAGCAGCAGGAACACAACGCCCGCGAGCAGCAGCGCGGCGCGTGGCGTTCGCGATCTGCGCGCGCCGGGCGCCACGCGTGGCACGCCGGGCTACCGTGACGCCGCGAGCAGCTCGCGCACGAGCGCGCTCACGCGTCCGCCCTCGGCCCGGCCGGCGACACGCTGCATCAGCGGCCCCATCACGCGTCCCACATCGGCCGCCGATGCGGCGCCCACCTGCGCGATCACCGCCTCCGCCTCCGCGCGCAGCTCGGCGTCGCCGAGCTCGGCGGGCAGGTACGAGGCGATCAGCACGAGCTCCTCCTCCTCGGCCCGCGCGAGGTCGACGCGGCCGCCCGCCCGGTACTGTTCGATGGAGTCGCGGCGCTGTTTCGCCTCGCGCTGCAGCGCGGCCACGCAGTCCACGTCCGACAGCTCGTGGCGCGCCGCGATGCGCGCGTTGTCGAGCGCCGCGATCAGGAGCCGCAGGATGTCGCGCCGGCGGGTCTCGCCCGCGCGCATCGCCGCGGTCAGCTCCTCACGGAGCGATTCGTGGAGCGTCATGCGCAGAGCTTAGCCCGCAGCAGGCTCGCGCGGAGCGCGCGGCCGGGGCTGGGTGCGGGCATGGCGCCCGCGGGTGTCCGCCACACGCCGCCTAGTGCTGGCGCGCGGCCTGTGTGCGCAGAGCCTTGCGCAGCTTGCGGACGCGCGCCGCTTCCTTCTTTTTGCGCCGCACGGACGGCTTCTCATAGAACTCGTGCCGCCGCGCATCCGCAAGGATGCCATCCGCCTGCACACGCTTGTTAAAGCGCTTCAGCGCGGACTCCAGTGCTTCCGTGTCGCCGACCTGAACTTCGCTCACCGCGTGCTCGCCACCTCCGGCCGCGGCCGGCATCCGCGCCGCCCGGCCGCCACGATCCTAGGAGCGCGCCCGCGGCGCGTCAAACCAGCCGCGCAGGCGCTAGTCCGCCGAGGGGAGCACCTTCGGCTGCAGCTCCTCGAGCGTCCGCCCGTCCACGTTCAGGTTGCAGTTGCCCGGCTTGATGCAGAGCACCTCCACGCCGGAGTTCTCGTCCTTGTAGCGCTTGCCGAGTGCGACCGCCATGACGCGCCTCCTACAGCTGCTGCAGCGCCGTGTTGTCGCAGCGCAGCTCCCCGTCGCCCCCCCGCGTGACGATGAACTCCGCGCCGCACACGGTGCACTTGTATCGCTTACCCGTCGTCACTGGCATCGCGCTCCCCCTCCGCCCTGCCGCAAGCAGCCTCCACGCTCTTACTGGACTTCGAACCCGACCCGCATCCCGGACTGGTAGTGCGCCGGCAGGTTGCAGATCAGCACGTACTTCCCGGCCTGCAGGCTCGCGCTGAGGTTCGCCGAGCGCCCGCCCGCCAGGTCCGCGGTCTTCGCCACGACTTGCACCTGCCCCTCGTTCACCCGCCCGCCGGAGACCGGCAGCGCCGGGACCGCAAGGTCGGACTTGATGATGAGGAGGTTGTGCGCGATCTGACCGCGGTTCTGCACGCGGAAGGTCACGTTCCCCGACAGCGCCTCCTGGGCGCCCAGCGCGATCCGGAACTCCGTGAGGTCCGCAGCGATCGCGCCGGCCGCCGGCGCCCCGCCGTCGCCACCCCTGCCCGCGGCAGGCGTCTGGGTGGCCGCCGCGGCGGGCGGCGGGGTCGACGCAGCCAGGGGGTCGCGGTTGCGCACGTCGGCGGCCGTCTCCGACGTGTACTGCCCGCAGTTGCGCGTCACCGCCGTGAGCGCCCCCGGGTTCTGCTCGAGGATCTGCTTACTCACCGTCTCCTTGACGTCGGCCGGCACCTTGCCGGCGGCGATGCGCTCGATGCGGTTGTGCTCGGACAGTCCGGGCAGCGCGCCGTCGTACGTGTTCTTGAACTGGTGGTAGTCGTGCTCCGCGCCGATCTCCTTGACGAGGTCCCAGCGGCCCTCCGTCATCAGCGTCACGAGCTGGTTGATCTGCGTGTCCGACAACGGGCCGCCGAAGCGCTGCGCCCACGCCGACATGAACGTACCGGTGCGCCCGCACGCCATGGTGTTGAACAGGAAGTTGCGCACGAGGTCCGCGTCGCCCTGCGAGGTCGGCTCGACGCCGTGCTTGTTCTCCTCGCCGAGGATCAGGAACGCGTTCACGTTGAGCGGTGGCCCGACGTGGCCCTCGCCCTCCAGGCCGTGGCAGGTGCGGCAGTTGTTCACGAACAGCCGCGCGCCGCGCTCGGCCACGCGCTCCGTGATCTCAGTGCGCGCCTCCACCTGGCGGTTGCTCTCGTTCAGCATGTACGCGCCAAACATGAGCACGGACAGCCCGAGCACGCCGATCATGATGTTGACCTGTTTGCTCGTGTTCATCGGGCCGCCATTCGCGAACTCACTGCGTCGTCCACCGCCACCCTGTCCGCGCGCCTACGTCGGCAGTTGCGGATGCGTCACCGCTCGCTTCGGGTTGTCCGGCCCGCCCGGCGAGCGTGTGCCCGTCTGCACCGTGATGTTGCCCGCCGCGTCGATCTCGATCGCCATCGTGTCCATGTCGCGCGGCGCCGGACCGAACACGCGGATGCCCGCCTTCGTGTACGTCGAGCCGTGGCAGGGGCAGCGATACCAGCCCTGGTCCCCCGCGAAGTTGACCTCAGCGCGCCATGGCACGGTGCAGCCCAGGTGTGGGCACTTGTGCCACAGCGCCAGCAGGCCGGCCCCGCCCCCCGCGCCGCCCGCCCGCGTCTCCGCTGGGTCGAGGTTGGCGAGCCAGAACTGTCCGTCCGCGAAGTGCTTGGGCGTCCCGCCCCGCGCGTAATCCGTGACCTTACCCGCAGGCACCGGGCCGCCGAAGCCGCGCACCCCGCGCGGGTACAGAAAGTCGAGCAGGAACCCGACCGAGCCCAGCAACGCCAGGCCCAGGCCCCCGAAGAACGACGACCGGATGAACATGCGTCGCGAGGCGTCCATGTTCAGGCGCGACGCCTGCGCGCCGGGGACGCGCGCGCCCGGCGCCTCCGCCGTCTTGCGCGTCGCGATCGCTTGATTCCAGGCGTCGCCACTCACGCCCGCCGCCGGCGAGCTGCCAATCTCCGGAGTCTCCCGCGCTTCAGTCGCCATCGAGCACTCCTCCGGTGCCGGGTGCGCCCCGGGCCGAGACGCGTGTCGCGCTCACCGCCGTCGCGCCGGCTCGTGGCTCGGCGCCGCACACGCGCCAAGCACGATCCATTACGAGACCGGCATCCCTACGTCCTGCGGCCACAGCAGCTCCATGCCTTGTCCGCGGAACGCCGTGCCGATCACCGTCAGCACGACGAACACCGCGATGAAGCCGGAGAACTGCGCGATCATGTGGTCGCGCTTCGTCCGCGCGATTCCCTGCCGGTGCAGGATGAACGCCATCAGCAGCGGCAGCCCGACCATGAGCGCCGTCGGCAGCGCCTGCTCGACGATCAGCGCCGGCAGGTTCACGTTCAAGTCGACGCGCGGCAAGCCCAGCAGGTCAGTGCGCAACACCTTCTCCCCGAGCGGAATCGAGAGCAACTCCTCCGGCCAGTTGATATGGATCTGCAGCGCGCGCGCGCTGCGCAGCCAGTTCAGCTTCGTCGGCCAGTCGGAGACGTCATTCCCGGTGAGCCGCGCCCACAGCACCACGTGCTTCGAGCCGTCCCAGATGATCAGCAGCAGCGTGCCGACCGCCCCGACGACCGCGCCGATGATCAGGTTGAGCTTCGCTCGCGGCGTCGCCAGCCACTCGCCCTGCCCGTCGTGCGAGCGGTCGAAGTAAGGGATCGCCCCCAGCGCGATCAGCGCCACCGTCGGCACGATCACCCCGGCCAGCGCCGGGTGCATGTGCAGCAGCAGTTCCTGCAGGTTCAGGAAGTACCACGGCGCCTTGGACGGGTTCGGTGTCACGCCCGCGTTCGCACGGTCCAGCAGCGGCGCGTTGATGAGGATCGACAACGCCGTCAGCGACAGCGTGAACACCACCGCCGCGATGAACTCCACGAACACCAGATCCGGCCAGACCAGCAGCTCCTCGTCGCGCTGGCGCCGCGCGCGTGCGCGGACGGCCGGAGAGGCGGCGGTTTCCTGCGCGGTCGCGACCATGCTCGTGCTCCTCGCCTACAGCGGCCGCGCGAGGCCGCCGTCGCGGCGAATCCGCCAGAAGTGCACCGCCATGAAGATCGCCGCCAGAAGCGGCAGCCCGATCACGTGCAGCGTGTAGAAGCGAATCAGCGCGTTTGGCCCCACCACGAAGCCGCCGATCAGCGCGAAGCGATTCGGCTCGCCGAGGATGGGCGCCGACCCCACCATGTTCGTGCCCACCGTGATCGCCCAGAACGCCAGCTGGTCCCACGGCAGCAGGTAGCCCGTGAACGACAGCAGCAGCGTCAGCACCAGCAGCACCACGCCCACGACCCAGTTGAACTCGCGTGGCGGCTTGTACGCGCCAGTGTAGAACACGCGCATCATGTGCAGCAGCACCATGATCACCATGCCGTGCGCCATCCAGCGATGCATGTTGCGCATCAGGATGCCGAAGCGCACGTCCGTCTCGAGCGCTAAAATGTCCTCGTACGCCCGTTCGACGGACGGCACGTAATAGAACATCAGCAGCACGCCCGTGATCGTCAGCCCCAGAAACAGGAAGAACGACAGTCCGCCGAGGCAGTACGTGTGCGTGATCTTCACATGCGTGCGATGGATGCGCGTCGGGTGCAGATGCAGGAAGACGTTCGTCGCCACCACCAGCATCTGGTTGCGCGGCGTATTCGGGTAGCCGGAACGGAAGATCGACTGCCACACGTAGTTGTGGAACAGCATGTCGTAGACCCGGTCGCCGAGGCTTCGCCCCTCCGGCCGCTCCGTGGTCGCCATCAGCGCACTCCCCGCCCCTGGCCCGTACCGACACCCCTACCGGCGAGCCCCGCACACGCGGCCCGCCCCCGCCTGCTCCCGGCCTAGGTCTCCCAGAACTTCCCCAGCATCACCATCACGAAGAGCGACGTGAACACCGTGATGAAGACGCCCAGCAGCTCTTTCGACTCACCTACCTCGCCAAATACCATCGCGCGCATCTCCTCGGCTCATCCGCCAGCCGCTAAGCGCGGACCCCGTGCGCGCGTAGCGCACGCGCATCGCGCACCCGCGCGCGCCGCAGTTCGCAAGCGGGCCGATACTATCCAGCGCCCTGAGTAGCGTCAAGAAAACGCGCCGCCGCACGAACGCGGCCCGCTACGCCCGCCGCGCGCGCTCCTCGACGCGACTCGCCACCCGCGGCACGCCGCCGCGCCGCAGCCGCCAGATGCCGCGCAGGTCCTCGATCGCGGTGCTCACGATGTGCACGCGCGTGTCCGCGTCCTCGTTCCAGCGCACCGGCACCTCGCGCAGCCGGTAGCCGTTCTCCTGCGCCACGAGCAGCAGCTCCGAGTCGAAGAACCAGCGCGTGTCGCGCACCAGCGGCACCACCGCACGCGCCACGTCGCGGCGGATCGCCTTGAAGCCGCACTGCGCGTCGGAGACCCGCAGCCCAGCCACGAGCCGCAGGATCAGCACGTACGTTCGCGAAATGAGCTCGCGCTTCAGCGAGCGCCGCGTCTCAGACAAGCGGTGCAGCCGCGTGCCGTAGCTCACGTCCGCCTCGCCCGCCGCCAGCGGGTCCACGAGCGCCGGCACGTGCGCGAGGTCCGTCGACAGGTCGACGTCCATGTACGCCGACACGTCTGCGTCCGAAGTCAGCCACGCCACCCGCAGCGCGATACCGCGACCCTTCACCGGCACGTCGAGCGCCACCACGCGCCCGGGGCGCGCCGCCTCCAGCTCGCGCGCCACCGCCAGCGTGCCGTCCGTCGAGGCGTTGTTCGCGACGACGATCCGCCAGCGATGCTCGGGGTGCGCGTCACACCACTCGACCACCTGCGCGACGCTCGCCGCGAGCACGTGCTCTTCGTTGTACACGGGGATGACGAGGTCGACGAGCGCCATGCGCGCATCATCCTAGGTCAGCCTCGCGCTGCGGTCACCCCACGCGATGCGCCCGCGCAGCGCTGCGGTCAAACCGCTCGCGCCGGCCCCGGTCGGCCGCATGCCGCTCAGTCCGGCAGTGCAGCGGAACGCTGCCGCGGCGCGGTCCGGAGCCGCGCCCGCCAGAAATCAGTGCCGGAAGTGGCGCACGCCCGTCGTGCACAGCGCCATGCGGTGCGCGTCCGCCACCGCGATCGACTCGCCGTCGCGAATCGAACCGCCCGGATGGATCGCCGCCGTCACGCCCGCCGCCCCCGCGACCTCGAGCGAGTCAGGGAACGGGAAGAACGCGTCCGAGGCGAGCACCGCGCCGCGCGCACGCTCGCCCGCCGCGCGCACCGCGAGCCGCGCGCTCTCGACGCGGTTCGGCTGCCCCGCGCCCATGCCCACCAGCACCCCATCGCGCACCAGCACGATCGCGTTCGACTTCACGTGCTTGCACACCGTCCACGCCACCCGCAGGTCGGCGAGCTCGCGCTCCGTGGGCGCGCGCTGCGCCGTCGTCGCCGGCGCCGCGGCCTCCCCCTTCGTTCCGGCGTCAGCGTCCTGCACCAGCACGCTACCGCGCACGGAGCGCAGCTCCAGGCGCGCCGCCCCGGGCGCCCCGAGCGGCGCCTCCAGGATGCGCAGGTCGGCTGACTTCTGCTTCAGGTGCTCCAGCGACCCGGCCTCGAAGCCCGGCGCCGCCACGATCTCGAAGAACATGCGCACGCCCGCGGCCGGGCTCAGCCGCGCGCGCAGCGCGCTCGCCAGCGCCATGTCGAGCGGCCGGTTCACCGCGACGATGCCACCGTACGCCGAGACCGCATCGCCCTGCGTCAGCGCGCGCTCGTACAGCTCGGCGAGCGGCGCGTCGCCCGTCGCGAAGCAGCACGGGTTGGTGTGCTTGATGATCGCCAGCGCCGGCCCCGCGCACTCGGCAACCAGCCCGAGCGCCGCGTCCGCGTCCAACACGTTCGTGTACGACATGCCCTTGCCGTGGTGCTGCACCGCCGCGCCGATGCCCGCCGGCGCCTCCGCGAGCGCGTCGCGGCGGTAAAACGCCGCGCGCTGGTGCGGGTTCTCGCCATAGCGCAGCGCTTCGCCAGCCCGCGTCAGCGCCACCGTCAGCTGCTCCGGGAACGGGTCGCCGTCGCCGCGCAGGTACTCCGCCACCAGCGCGTCGTAGTGCGCGACGCGCTGGAACGCCTTCGCCGCGAGCGCACGCCGCTGCGCGGGGTCGAGCCCGCCCCCGCGCAGCGCATCGAGCACCGGCACGTAGTCTGCGGGGTCGACGAGCGGCACCACCCACGGGTGGTTCTTCGCCGCCGCGCGGATCATCGCTGGCCCGCCGATGTCGATCTCCTCCAGCGCGCGCGCCAGCGGCAGCGCCGCGTCGCCGCGCACCGTCTGCTCGAACGGGTACAGGTTCGCGACGACCATGTCGATCGCCTCGATGCCGTGCTCCCGCGCCTCAGCCTCGTCCGGCGCGTGGCCGCGGCGAAACAGCAGCCCCCCGTGGACCTTCGGGTGCAGCGTCTTCACCCGCCCGCCGAACACCTCCGGATGCCCCGTCAGCTCCGCCACCGCGCGCACGGGCAGCCCGCCGGCGACCAGCACGCGCTGCGTGTTCCCCGTCGAGTACAGCTCCCAGCCCAGCGCGGCCAGCCCCGCCCCGAGCTCGACGATGCCCGCCTTGTCGTACACCGCGAGCAACGCTCGCATGCCGCCTCCTTCAGGTCCCGTCTCCCCGCTCGGGGAGACGGGGGTGGGGGTGGGGGTCCCCTACGCCAGCGGCAGCCCGCGCACCGCCGGCTCGCCCGCGGCGCGCGCCTCCACCGCACCGAGCGCCCACGACTCCGGCAGCGCGGCCAGCACGCCCGCCGCATCATCCGCCGCCACCACGAGAATCGCGCCGATGCCCATGTTGAACGTGCGATACATCTCCGCGTCGGCGACGCGTCCCTGCCGCTGGATCACCTCGAACAGCGGCGGGGTGCGCCACGCCCCCGCGTCGACGAAGGCGCCCAGGCCCTCCGGCAGGATGCGCGGCAGGTTGCCCGGGATGCCCCCGCCGGTGATGTGCGCCCAGCCGTGGATACGCCCGAGCAGCGGTCCCAGCACGCCGAGGTACGACCGGTGCACCGCGAGCAGCGCGTCGCCGAGCGTCCCGCCCAGCTCCGCGTACACCGTCCCCAGCACCGCGCGGTCGTGCGCCGCGTCGGCCCCTTTCGCCAGCCCGAACGCCGCGCGCACGAGCGAGTAGCCGTTCGTGTGCAGCCCGCTCGACGGCAGCGCCACCAGCGCGTCGCCCGCGCGGATGCGCGAGCCGTCGAGCACCGCGCTGCGCTCGACCGCCCCCACGATGAACCCCGCAATGTCGTAGTCGCCCGGGCGATACAGGTCGGGCAAGTCCGCCGTCTCCCCGCCGATCAACGCGACGCCGTTCTGCTCGCACGCCAGCCCGATGCCCGCGACGAGCTCGACGCGCTGCGCCTGCGGCAGGTCGGCCGTCGCGAGGTAATCGAGGAAGAACAGCGGCTGCGCACCCGCAGTCAGGATGTCGTTCACGCAGTGGTTCACGAGGTCCTGGCCGACCGTATCGAAGCGCCCGGCCGCCGCGGCCACCAGCACCTTCGTCCCGACGCTGTCGGTGCTGCTCGCGAGCACCGGGTCCTCGTACCCCTGCAGCCGGAACAGCCCCGCGAACGACCCGAGCGCCCCGAGCACCTCCGGCCGCTGCACGCGCCTCGCGATCTCGCGGTAGCGCGCGACCGTCGCTTCCGCCGCGTCGATGTCGACGCCCGCGTCGGCGTATCGCAACCCACGCTCGGGACCGGTGCTCACCGCCAGAGCCTACGCGCCCAGAGCCGTGGAGCGAAAGGCCGGCGCTGATTCCGGGCATGCGCGAACGTGCTCCCACCGCACGTTGCAGCACGCCTCGTGAACAATGCGAACGGGCGCCCTGCTCGGTGCCCGATGGGCGGCTCTGTTTCCTGCTATTCCGCAGCGGACATTCACGCCCGTGGAGCTTCCCCATCCGGAGCACGGGGCGAAGCCCCCGCAGAAGGGCGGGCGGGCTCCCCAGCCCGAAGGGCTGTCCTAATGGCGCACAGCGTCAGCGTGCGGCGGGAGGCACCCCCACCACAGCGTGGCGATCGCGCACCCCCGGCTGCTCCAGCACGAACTTGTCGAGCTGCAACGGCACCTCGCGCGGGTACTGCCCCGTGAAGCACGCCGTGCACAGCGCGTCCTGCGGCTGCCGCGTTGCCGCCGTCGTGCCCTCGATCGACAGGTAACCGAGCGAGTCCGCGCCGATATGCCGGCGGATGTCGTCCACGCTCTGGTGCGCCGCGATCAGCTCTCCGCGCGTCGCCATGTCCACGCCGTAGAAGCACGGGTGCTCGATGGGCGGCGAGGTAATACGCATGTGCACCTCACTCGCCCCCGCGCGCCGCAGCATCGCCACCACGCGGGGCGTCGTCGTCCCGCGCACGATCGTGTCGTCCACCACCACCACCCGCCGCCCCTCAAGCAGCTCCGGCAGCGGGTTGAACTTCAGCTGCACCCCGAGGTCGCGCAGCCGCTGGTCGGGCTGGATGAAGGTGCGCCCCACGTAGCGGTTCTTCACCAGCGCCTCGACGTACGGGATCTCCGACGCGCGCGCGTAGCCGAGCGCCGCCGCCGTCGCTGAGTCCGGGATGCCGATCACGATGTCGGCGTCCGCCGGGTGCTCCAGCGCCAGCTGCTCGCCCATGCGTATGCGCGCCTGGTACAACAGCTGCCCGCGCATGCGCGAGTCCGGCCGCGCGAAGTAGATGTACTCCAGCAGGCACAGCGCCGACCGCTGAGCCTCCGCTGTATACAACGAGGTCAGACCGTACTGATCGATACGCACCACCTCGCCGGGCTCCACCTCGCGCACGAACGTCGCGCCCAGGTGGCCCAGCGCGCACGTCTCGGAGGCGAACACGTATCCCGCGTGCCCCGTATCCAACTTGCCGATGCACAGCGGGCGGATGCCGTTAGGGTCGCGCACCCCGAAGATCGCATCGCGCGTCAGCACCGTCAATGAGTACGCGCCGTTCGCGCGGCGCATGAGCGTCGCGAAGCGCGCCTCCCACGTCGCCCCGGGCGCCGTCGCGAGCAGCTGCGCGAGCACCTCCGAGTCCATGGTCGTCTCGAACATCACCCCCTGCGACTCGAGGTCCGCGCGCAGCGCGTCGGCGTTCACGATGTTGCCGTTGTGCGCCAGCGCCAGCTGTCGCGGCTGCCCGTCGATCAGCGGCAGGTAGCCCGCGTGGTCCTCCACCAGCAGCGGCTGCACGTTACACAGCACGTTCGACCCGGTCGTCGAGTAGCGCGTGTGGCCGATCGCCGCGATCCCGTACAGCCCCTTGAGCGTCGCCTCGTCGAACACCTGCGAGACCAGCCCGAGCTGCGCGTACAACGCGATGCGCTGCCCGTCACTCGACGCGATCCCCGCCGACTCCTGCCCGCGATGCTGGAGCGCATGCAGCCCGAAGAAGGTAAGCCGCGCCACGTCCTCGCCGGGGGCGAAGATGCCGAAGACGCCGCACTTCTCGGCCAGGCTCGGGATCACGCCGTCGCCCTCCGGCTCGTCCCAGCTAGGCTGGAAGTGTACCACTTTCGCTACAGCGCCCTTCGCCTCAGTCGCACGCCTATCGCGCCCCTGGGCGACCAGTCCCGAGAAACGCCACGCACTCGCATTGGTGCCACCGGCCACCTCGCCACGGCTGCGGAACGTCCGTGGCGGGCACACCTATCGCCGGGTCAGCAACGAACTAGCGCGCTGCTTCCATGCACGGGCCACCGCGGTGAAGGTGGCGCGCATGGTCGCAGCCACGACAGAGCGCATAGCGCCTCGGCCATAGCGCCGCCAGCAGATGCGCCGCGGCCCCGGGCCCTTGCGGCAGCATCGCGATCGCCGGGGGCAGCGGCTGGCGGCCACGAAGTAGCAGCCGATATACCAGCCGCTCGGCTGGCCACATTGCGACCGTCACGGCCACGATGACAACATCGCCGACCATGCCACCCAGCGCCGAAGGGAACACCCGGGCCAGCACTATCACGGTCGCGAGCGTCACCAGCCATACCGACAAGCCCGCGAGTACGCGAGGATTTCGGAGCCTTGCGAGCATAAAGCTCATGACGGGCGCACGCCGGTCCAAAGCCGAGCTATCGTCCGCGGTGCTCGCCGGTTGCTCCGCCCTACGCCCGCACGAGCACGTCCAGCCGGTGCAGCGCCAGCTCCGCCGCGATGCGCGCCTGCGCCGCCTCCGAGGCACGCACCAGCGGCAGCCGCGGGTCGCCCACCGCGAAGCCGAGGTGGCCCAGCGCCCACTTCACCGGGATCGGGTTCGTCTCCACGAAGCACACGTTGAAGAGCGGCATCAGCCGCGCCTCCTCCGCTCGCGCCTCGTCCCAGCGGCCCGCCGCCGCCAGGTCCACCATCGCGTGGATCTGCACGCCCACCAGGTGCGCCGCCACCGACACCACGCCCCAGCCGCCGTGCTGCATCACGTCCAGCGTCGCGCTGTCGTCGCCGGACCACACACGAAAGCCCGCCGGCGCGCCCGCCACGATCGCGTCGACCTGCGCCAGGTCGCCCGCCGCCTCCTTGATGCCCACGATGCTCGGCACGTCGCGCGCCAGCCGCAGCGTGGTCTCCGCGGTCATGTTGAGCGAGGTGCGGCTCGGGATATTGTAGAGGATGCACGGCAGCGGCGTCGCCTCCGCAAGCGTGCGGAAGTGCCGGTACAGCCCCTCCTGCGGCGGCTTGTTGTAGTACGGCACCGTGAACATGAGCGCGCTCATGCCCGCGTCCGCGCCCTCGCGCACCATCTCCAGCGACTCCGCCGTCGAGTTCGTCGAGGCGCCCGCCACGAGCGCCGCGTCCGGCCCGACTGCGCGGCGCACCGCGCGCCACACCTCAACCTGCTCCGCGATCGAGAGCGTCGGCGTCTCGCCCGTGGTGCCGGTGAGCACCAGCCCGTCTGACCCCGAGCCAAGCAGCGCGCGCGCCAGCTCCCCGCACGCGGCGTAGTCCACGCTGCCGTCCGGCGTGAACGCCGTCACCATCGCCGTCATCACGCGACCCAGCTCGACACGACCCGGCTCGACGACCATCGCCCACCTCCGCGCTACGCGCTCGCCAGCCCGCACATTCTAGCGACCGCCGTCGAGGCCATTCGCCCTGCTGGATCGACGCCTAACAGAGTGCTGAGAAACGGCTGGCGAGGGAGTTGTCGGAGGTCGGTCGGCGCGTAGGATGGGGCTGGCGTGGGCACAGCCTGGAGGTGCCCCGTGCGAGGCGACGCTGAGCGTCAGGCCAACATGCTGCTGG
>VGPB01000036.1 GCA_016875695.1 Chloroflexota bacterium
CGCCCGGGGGGGGGGGGGGGGGAGTCAGGCATTCCGCGTGCGCGAAACGCGGGCGTAACGTCGCGCGCCTAGCATCGAGCGGATGATGATAGACGCTGGTTCGCAGCAGCACGTGTTGCAGGCGTGCCGTGAGCACGACGTGAAGTTCGTGCGGCTGTGGTTCACGGACATCCTGGGGATGCTGAAGTCCGTGGCGATCACGATGGAGGAGCTGGAGCACGCGCTGACGGACGGGGTGGTGTTCGACGGCGCGTCGATCGAGGGGTTCGCGCGCACGGACGAGTCGGACATGCTGATGCGGCCGGACGCGGGGACGTTCCAGCTGCTGCCGTGGCGACCGCGCGAGCGCGCGGTGGCGCGCATGTTCTGCGACATCGAGGGGCTGGACGGGGAGCCGTTCGCGGGCGACCCGCGCGGCGTGTTGCGTCGCACGCTGGGTCGCGCGGCGGCGGCGGGCTTCACGTGCTACGTGTCGCCGGAGATCGAGTTCTTCTACTTCCGCGACGCGCAGGAGACGGAGCCGCTGGACGCGGGCGGGTACTTCGACTTGACGCCGCTGGACTCGGGCTCGGACCTGCGGCGGGAGACGGTGCTGACGCTGGAGGAGATGGGCATCCCCGTGGCGTTGAGCCATCACGAGGCGGCGGCGAGCCAGCACGAGATCGATCTGCGGTACACGGATGCGCTGACGATGGCGGATTCGATCATGACGTACCGGCTGGTGGTGAAGGAAGTGGCGATGCGCCACGGCGTGTACGCGACGTTCATGCCGAAGCCGCTGACGCACGCGAACGGGTCCGGGATGCACCTGCAGCTGTCGCTCTTTCGTGGCGAGGAAAACGCGTTCGCGGACGCGGAGCGCGCGTACGGGCTGTCGGTGGTGGGGGAGCAGTTCACGGCGGGGCTGCTGCGGCACGCACCGGAGCTGATGCTGCTCGGGAACCAGTGGGTGAACTCGTACCGGCGGCTTGTGCCGGGGTTCGAGGCGCCGACGCACGCGACGTGGTCGCCGCGCAACCACGCGGACCTGCTCCGGGTGCCGGCGATGCGGCGCGCGCAACCGGAGTCGACGCGGGTAGAGTTTCGCGCGCCGGACGCGGCGTGCAACCCGTACCTGGTGTGCGCGGGCGTGCTGGCCGCGGGGCTGGCGGGCGTGGAGCAGGGCTATACGCTCCCGCCGCCGCTGGAGCGCGACGTGCGCGAGGTGGGTGCGGCGGAGCTGGCGGCGCGCGGGGTGTCGGCGCTGCCGTCGTCGCTCGGCGAGGCGATCGCGGCGTTCGAGGGCTCAGCGCTGATGCGGGAGACGCTGGGCGAGCACGTGGTGGCGTCGCTGGTGGCGAACAAGCGCCAGGAGTGGACGGAATTCCGGCGCGAGGTGTCGGACTGGGAGCTGCGGCGGTACCTGGGAACGCTGTAGGGGTCACTCGCCGTGACGGGCACGGGCTAGTACTGGCGGCTCCTGGGCGCAGCGCGGACCTCGTGTCGGGGCCTGCATTCGGGCGGCCGCAGGTACGGGGAGTGCAGATCCGCCGGCGAGCGACCATGATGAGTCTATGAGTCCGCATTCCAGAGATGAGTTTCCCGCCCGCGGCGACACGCGTGGCGAGCTCGCGCGACCGGCGGTCCACGAGGCGCCACGGGTGCCGCACCCCCGCGACGCGGTAGCCGAGTACGAACGCGGCTACCGCGAGGAATCTGAGGGCGTCGCCGAGATCACGACGATCACCGAAGCCGGAGCGGAGCGTCTTGCGGCCGAGGCGCTCTCGGGGTGAGACGGGAGCAGTCGCCGAAGGTCCGCGCGGAGTAGCGGGCGCAGGCGGCCACGTACCCCTCACCACAGAGCTCTCTCCCCGCAAGAGGGGGCGAACGCTGCCGCCTGTGCCGTGGGGTTGCGCGACTCGCGCGTTCCGGTGTCGAGCGCTCGACGCGGGCGTCCGGCGCACGGACACACGCGCCGTGCGGCCTCAGCCCGTGCCCGTCACGGCGAGTGACCTACGCGGGGAAGAGCACCGCTGCGGCGTCGTCGGCGGCCTCGAGCAGCGGGGTGGCGTAGAGGCCGATGGCGATGGTGCCGAGCAGCAGCACGGCGGTGACGGCGTAGCTCGCCGGCGAGGTGCGCCAGCGCAGGTTCGGGCGGTCGAGGCGGCCGGTCTGCGGGTCGGGCGCGGGGGCGCCGTCGGGCTCCTGCACGTACATCAGGCGGATGACGAGCAGGTAGTAGTACAACGAGATCGTGCTCATGACGACGGCGATGGCGACGAGCCATAGGTAGCCGTCCTGCGCGGCGGCCTGGAAGAGGATGAACTTCGTGGTGAAGCCGGCGAGCAGCGGCATACCGCTGAGCGAGAAGAGCGCGGCGGTGATGACGAGTGCGAGGTAGGGGTTGGTCTCGGCGAGGCCGCGGAAGTCGGCGATCCGCTCTGAGCGCTGGCGGTTGTAGAACGCGATCACGGCCATGAAGACGGCGAGATTGGTGACGGTGTAGCCGCCAAGGTGCAGCAGCAGCGCGGACGCCGACGCGTCGGAGATGGTGGCGACGGCGAGCAGCATGTAGCCGACCTGGCCGATGGAGGAGTACGCGAGCAGGCGCTTGATGTTGGTCTGCTGCAGCGCGATCAGGTTGCCGGCTACCATCGTGGTGAGCGAGATGACGGCGAGCATCCACTGCCAGTCGTCCTTCACAGGCAGCAGCGGGCCGGAGAAGAGGCGCAGCAGCAGCGCGATCGCACCGGCCTTCGAGGTGGCGGAGAGGATCGCGGTGACGGGCAGCGGGGCGCCCTCGTAGGCGTCGGGCGTCCACATGTGGAACGGGACCGCGGAGATCTTGAAGCCGAGTCCGGCGATGACGAGCACGAGGCCGAGCAGCAGCGGGAGCTCGACGTTCGCGGTGCCGGCGGCGAAGGTCTCGCTAATCGCGGCGTAGCTAGTGGAGCCTGCGGAGCCGTAGATGAGGCTGAGGCCGTAGAGCAGCGTGGCGGAGGCGACCCCGCCGAGTAGCACGTACTTGAGGCCGGCCTCGCCGGAACGCGGGTCGCGCTTCGCGAGCGAGACGGCGACGTAGAGCGAGAAGGAGAGCAGCTCGAGGCCGATGTACGCGGTGAGGAGCTCTTGCGACGCGGCCATGACACTGGCGCCGAGCGTGGCGAGCAGGAACATCGCGTAGAACTCGCCCTGGTGGCGGATCTCGCGCGCGACGAACTCGTAGGAGCCGATCACGACGGTGGCGAGCGTGAACGCGAAGAGCACGCGGAAGAACGCGGTGAAGTTGTCGACCGCGAGGAGCGTGGCGAAGTCATCGGAGGTGTCGAGCCATGCGAGGCTGGTGAGGCCGGCGGCGAGCGCGGCGAGCACGGTGAAGCCGGGGAGCAGCGTGCGGTTGAGGCGCAGCTCGGTGTGGAACGCATCGGCGAGCAGCACGATGCCGGCGGCGACAGCGAGGATGAGCTCCGGGATGAGCAGCGTGTAATCGAAGTTTAGGTCGCTCACAGCGCGACTCCCGGGATGGTCTGGGCGAGCGTGGTAGAGATGCGGTCGACCCACGGCGCGGGCCAGAGGCCGAGGGTCAGGATCGAGCCGGCGAGCACGGTGGCGCCGGCGCGCTCGGCCCATGTGATCTCGCGCAGGTGGCTCCAGCGCGGGTTGAAGTCGCCGAAGAAGGCGGCGGCGAACATGCGCAGCAGGTAGGTCGCGGTGATGGCCGCGGTGAGCACGGCGAGCCCGCCGACGACGGGATATGAGCGGAACACGCCGACGAAGATGTGCAGCTCGGCGACGAAGCCGGAGAGGCCGGGCAGGCCGAGCGATGCGAGGCCGGCGAGGATGAAGAAGATCGCCCACACGGGCATCTGCTTGGCCATGCCGGAGAAGTTGGGGATGTCGCGGTTGTGCGCCTGGTCGTACATGCCGCCGATGAGCAGGAAGAAGAGCGCGGTCATGATGCCGTGCGCGAACATCTGTAGCACGGCGCCGGTCATGCCGATGACATTGAGCGTGCCGAGACCAAGGAAGACGTAGCCCATGTGCGAGACGGACGAGAAGCCGGTCATGAGCTTGAGGTCGACCTGGCGCAGCGCGGAGATCGCGCCGTAGAGCGCGGCGGTAATGCCGACGAGCACGAGCGCGGGCGCCCAGAACTCGGCGCCCTCCGGGAGGATTTGGAAGCCGAGGCGGATGATGCCGAACGCGCCGAGCTTCATCAGTACGCCGGCGTGCAGCATCGAGACGGCGGTGGGTGCGGCGGCGTGGCCGTCCGGCGACCAGGCGTGGAACGGGAACATACCGCCCAGCGTGCCGCAGCCGATGGCGATCATCGGGAAGAAGATCTTCTGCATGCGCGGGTCGAACTCGGCGGCGAAGAGTGTAGGCAGGTCGAACGTGCCGAGTCCTGCCTCGGTGAAGATGGCGAAGATGGCGGTGAAGATGAGGATGGAGGCGGCGACGAGCATCATCATCAGCTTCATCGCGCCGTACTCCTTGCGGGTGGAGCCCCACACGGCGATGAGCAGGTACATGGGCAGCACGGCGGTCTCGTAGAGCAGGAAGAAGAAGAAGAGGTCCAGCATCACGAAGGTGCCGAAGACGCCGGCGACGAGCAGGAAGAGCAGGATGAAGAAGTCCTTGGTGCGGTGGTGCAGCTTCCAGGAGACCCAGGTGCCGGGCATGATCACGATGCCGGTGAGCAGCACCATCGGCGCGGCGATGCCGTCCATACCGACCTTGAGCTGGATGCCGCGCTCGCCGAGGACGCCGGCGTTCTCCATCCACGTCCACGCCTTGACGCCCTGGAATTGTGGGCCGTTGAAGTCGTAGCTGACGAAGAGGTAGACGGCGATGACGAACATCGCGAAGGAGGCGAGCGCGGTGATGGCGATGATCGCGCTGCGCTCGCGGCTCGGCGTGAGCATGAGCAGCACGGCGGCGCCGAGCGGGACGAGGAAGGTCGCGAGCATCAGGTAGCCGTCGTTGCTCGACATCGTGCGGTGCCTTCCTCGGAGCCCGTTTCTCCCGGGCTAGGACGTGTAGAACGCGACGAGCGAGAGCGTGACGATGCCGCCGGCCATGGCGAGCGCGTAGTTGGGGATGCGGCCGGTCTGTAGGAACTTGAGGCGCAGGCCGAACCAACCAACGGTCTGTGCGCCGCCGTCGACGCCGGTCTCGTTGACGACGCGTTTGTCGAAGACGGCGATGACGCTGCCGGCGCCGAGCACGACGTAGTTGATGAGCGACTGGTAGAGGTCGTCGAAGTAGTAGCGGTTGACGAGCAGGGCGTGGAGCTCGGGCGCCCAGCCGCGGGCGCGGGTGGCGCGTTCGGCGGTGCCCCACCAGTAGACGAGGCCGATGCCGATGCCACCGAGCGAGACCGCGAGCGCGAAGGTGGCGAGGTCGCGGTCGAAGTGGAAGACCTCGGGCTCGTGGGCAAAGATCAGCTGGCCGATGCCGCCGGCGAAGCCGAGCGCCTGGCCGACGCCCTCGTAGATGACGAAGCCTGCGACGGCGGCGAGCGCGGCGAGCACGAGTAGCGGCAGCGTCATGATCGGCGGCGACTCGTGCGCGTGCTCGTAGGCGTGGTGGTTGCGCGGCTCGCCGAAGAACGTGAGCAGCACGAGGCGCGTGGTGTAGATGGCGGTAAGCCCGGCGGTGACGGCGAGCGTGACGAAGACGGGCAGGTTGTGGTTGGCCGCGTGCAGGATCTCGTCCTTGGACCAGAAGCCCGCGAGCGGGATCACGCCGGCGAGGGCGAGGCTGCCAATGACGAACGTCCAGGTGGTGAGTGGCTGCTTGCGCCAAAGCCCGCCGAGCTGCTCGATCTCCTGCTGGTGCGTGGCGTGAATCACGGAGCCGGAGCCGAGGAAGAGCAGCGCCTTGAAGAAGGCGTGCGTGAACAGGTGGAACATCGCGGCCGTCGGTGAGCCGAGGCCGAGCGCGACGAACATGAAGCCGAGCTGCGACACCGTGGAGTACGCGAGCACGCGCTTGATGTCGCTGGCGACGAGGCCCATCGTCGCGGCCATGAAGGCGGTAATGAGCCCGGTGTAGAGCACGACGTCGCGCGCGACGAGCACGACATCGAAGACAGGCAGCATGCGCGCGACGAGGTAGACGCCGGCGACGACCATGGTGGCGGCATGGATCAGCGCGCTGACGGGCGTGGGGCCTTCCATCGCATCGGGGAGCCAGACGTGCAGCGGGAACTGCGCGGACTTGCCGACGGCGCCCATGAACAGGAAGAGCATGGCGACGGTGAGATAGCGCTGGTCGAAGCCGCCGCCCTCGGCGAACTCGATGATTTGCTGGATGTCGAAGGTGCCGGCCTCGCGCCAGAGCAGGATGATGCCGATGAGCAGGCCGACGTCGCCGATGCGCGTGGTGATGAAGGCTTTCTTGGCGGCCTCCGCGGCGGAGCGGCGTTCCCAGTAGAAGCCGATGAGTAGGAACGAGGCGAGGCCGACGGCCTCCCACGCGAAGTACAGGACCATCAGGTTGCCGGCGGTGACGAGCAGCAGCATCGACGCGGTGAAGAACGAGAGCGCGCCGAAGTACCAGCCGTAGCGCGCTTCGCCGCGCATGTAGCCGACCGAGTAGATCATCACCATCAGCGCGACGATCGAGACGACGAGCAGCATGACCACGGTGATCGCGTCAACGTAGGTGCTGAGGTCGATCTGGAAGAGGCCGTTGCTGAGGTTGAGCCACTCGAAGGCGCGCGCGTTCTCGCCGCTGGGGTCGAATTCGCCGTGGCCGAAGAAGTCCTGGAAGTGGAAGGCGACGGCGAGCGCGAGCACGACGACGACGGCCATGCCGACCACGGCGAGCCAGTCACCGCGGCGAGGGAGCAGCGGACTGAAGAGGGCGAGCACGACGAAGATGGCGGCCGGGATGGCCGGCAAGAGCACGACCTGCTCCATGCCCATGTTGTGTCCCTCCACTCGCTAGCGCGCGGCCGGGCCGCGCGGGAGCGCCGCTCAGCGGCGCGGTGTCACCACTTCAGGCTGTTGGCTTCGTCGACGTTGGCGGAGGCGCGCTCACGGAACAGGCGCAGCACGATGCCGAGCGCGAGGCCGACCTCGGCCGCGGCGACGGTGATGACGAAGATGGCAAAGATGATGCCGGTGAAGCGCGTGGGGTCGAGGTACGCGGCGAAGGCGACCATGTTGATGGAGACGGCCGCGAGCATGAGTTCCACGGCGATGAGGATGAGGATGGCGGAGCGGCGCGCGAGCACGCCGTAGAAGCCCAGCGCGAAGAGGATGGCGGAGAGCACGAGGAAGTTCTCGAGCGGGATCATTTGCTGTCGTCCTCTCCCGGAGCGGGCTCGCGGCGGGCGATGGTGATCGCGCCGATGAGCGCGACGAGCAGGACGAGCGAGGCCACCTCGAAGGGGATGCCGAAGTCGCGATAGAGGCGGATGCCGAGCTCGCGGAAGCCGACGACGGTGACGTTGAGGGCGTCCCACTCGGCGTCGAGCATTGCGCCGACGAAGAGGCCGGCGAGGACGATGCCGGCGCCGAAGGCGAAGGGCTTCTGCGCGCCGTCGGTGACGATGGGGCCGTCGGTGGCGCGAGTCATCATGAGACCGAAGAGCAGCAGGATGGTGACGCCGCCGCCGTAGACGAGCACCTGGACGAGCGCGAGGAACTCGGAGGCGAGCAGCAGGAAGATGCCGGCGACGCCGAGCGACGCGCCGACGAGGCCGAGCGCGGCGTGCACGATGTGGCGCAGGAGCACGGCGGCGAGCGCACCGCCGACGACGAGGCCCGCGTTGAGCCAGAACACGAACTCGGGCGCCGACAGCTCGCCCGTGGCGAAGAGCACACCGAGCACGACGATGTATGGCGCGGCGACGACGCTGGCGAGCAGGCCGCCGAGCGTGATCGTGCGGTCGATCTGGGCGGGGAGCGGGAGGCGCCGGAGCACTACTGTGGCACCCACGGCTTGATGGCGCCGGCCTTGTGTTCGGCGAGTAACTGCGGGAGGTCCTGGATGAGGTCGGCGCGGTCGTAGACGGAGGTCTCGTGGCCCTGCCAGGTGTTGTTCATGGCGATGGCGTCGAAGTTGCAGACCTCGACGCAGATGTTGCAGCGCATGCAGCGCGCGTAGTCGATCCAGAACTTGTCGACGATCTTGCGGCGAGTGGAGTCGCCGCCCTGGGTGCGGTGGTTGGGGTTGTCCTTCATGAGTACGGTCATGCACTCAACGGGGCAGGCGCGCTCGCAGGCGTGGCAGCCGGTGCAGAAGGGCTCGTCGAGATCGTGGTCCCACAGCAGGAGCGGAAACGCGCGGTCGCGCTCCGGGAGCGGGCGGTGCGTGTCCGGGTACTCGCGGGTGACGGGTTTGCGGGCGAACACGGCGAGCGTGACGCCCATGCTCTTGAGCAAACCTCTCATCGAGCGGCCTCACTTCGGGTGGCGGTGGGTGCTGTGGCGGCGCGTGGGCTGAGTACGGGGCGCGGCCGCGGCTTGCCCACGCTGTGGTTCATGATCCAGACGACGAGGAGCAGGCCCGCGCCGCTGACGGCGGCGAGCAGGATATTGGCGATGTGCTGCGGCGGCTCGTAGACCAGCACGAGGCCGTTGGCGAGCACCTGCACGAACGAGATTGGGAGCAGCACCTTCCAGCTGAACGCCATCAGCTGGTCGATGCGCAGGCGCGGCATGGTCACGCGCACCCAGAACACGGCGAAGATGAGCGCGCCGGCCTTGAGGGCGGTGAGTACGAGCTGCCACCCCAGCCCCCATTCCTCGCCGAGCGGCCAGGCCCAGCCGCCGAGGAACACGGCGGCGCCGAGCAACGCGAGGATGAACAGCGCGGCGTACTCGGCGAGGAAGAACATCGACCAGCGGATGCCGGAGTACTCGACGAAGGGGCCGCCGACGACCTCGGACTCACCGACGGGGATGTCGAATGGCGTGCGGTTGAGTTCGGCGAGTATCGCGACGAAGAAGAGGAAGAACGGCAGCGGCTGCCAGACGATGTTGGGGACCTGGCCCTGGCTGCGCACGATCTCGGTGAGGTTGAAGGAGTCGGCGACGATGCCGACGGAGATGAGCGACATCACGAGCGGGAGCTCGTAGGAGATGGCCTGGGCGGCGGCGCGCAGCGCGCCGAGCATCGCGTAGCGGTTGTCGGAGCCCCAGCCGGCCATCACCCAGCCGACGATGTTCACGGAGGAGACGGCGAGTACGTAGAACAAGCCGAGCTCGAGGACGCGGATCTCCCAGCGCAGGGCGAAGGGGATGGCGACGAACATGAGGAAGATCGGGACGAAGACGAAGTAGGGCGCGAGCTCGAACACCCACGGGTCGGCGCTGCGCGGTCGCACGTCTTCCTTGGCGACGAGCTTGAGTGCGTCGGCGACGGACTGCAGCAGGCCAGCGGGGCCGGTGCGCGTGGGGCCGAGGCGCTGCTGGAAGCGCGCGATGATCTTGCGCTCGCCGTAGATGAGGCCCATGACGACGACGGTCATGAGCCCGACGATCAGGCCGAGGCGGGCGGCCGCGTCGGCCCAGACGTTGATTTCGAAGCCGAAGAGGTCGTTGTTCACCGGTCGACCTCGCACAGCACAATGTCGAGCGAGCCGAGGATGACGACGGCGTCGGCGACGTAGGAGCCGATGGTCATGTCGCGCAGCGCCTGCAGGTTGGCAAAGCACGAGGAGCGGATCTTGAGGCGGTGCGGGCGGTTGCCGCCGCGGCTGACCATGTAGATGCCGTACTCGCCGCGCGGCGCCTCGGTGCGCAGGTAGACCTCGCCGGGCGGCGTGCGCAGCATGCGGGGCAGGCGGTCCGGGAGGATCGGGCCGGGCCGCAGGCGCTCCATGCACTGCTCGATGATGCGCACCGACTGGCGCATCTCCTCGACGCGCACGACGAAGCGGTCGTACACGTCGCCGTTGGTGCCGGTGATGATGTCGAAGTCGAGCTGGTCGTAGTAGAGGTAGGGCTCGGTGCGGCGCAGGTCCAGCGGGACGCCGGAGGCGCGCAGCACGGGGCCGGTGCAGCCCCAGTCGATGGCGTCGGCGGCGCTGATCTTGCCGATGTCGACGGTGCGGGCGCGGAAGATCTCGTTCTCGGTGAGCAGGCCGTCCATGTCCTTGATGCCCTGGCGCGTGGACTTGAGCACCTCGGCAACGCGGCGCGCGAAGTTGTCGGGGACGTCCCACGCGAGGCCGCCCGGGCGGAAGTAGGCGTACATCAGGCGGTCGCCGCTGATCTCCTCGAACAGGTCGAGGATCACCTCGCGCTCGCGGAACGAGTAGACGAAGGCGGTGCCGAAGATGCCGGCGTCGGTGCCGAAGGCGCCGGTGAACATGAAGTGGCTGGAGAGGCGGTTGAGCTCGCACAGGATCATGCGGATCCACTGCGCGCGCTCGGGGACCTCGAGCTCGGCGAGCGCCTCGACGGCCATGACGTAGGAGAGCTCGGCGTTGTGCTGCGCTAGGTACTCGGTGCGGTCCATCCAGCCGATGCCCTGGCGGAAGTCCATGGTCTCGGCGAGCTTCTCGCCGCCGCGGTGCATGTAGCCGATGTAGGGGACGACGTCGCGCACGACCTCGCCGTCGACCTGCAGCACCATGCGGAAGACGCCGTGGGTGGAGGGGTGCTGCGGCCCCATGTTGATCATGAGGTCCTGGGTCTCGAACTCGTGCTCGTGCGGGAAGGGGACGGTCGTCACGCGGGTTCCTCGGAGTAGGCGACGCCCTCGCCCTGCAGCACTTCGATCTCGGCGAGGGGGTGGTCCTTGCGGAGCGGGAAGCTGTCGGTGATCTCTTCGGGCATGAGCAGGTTACGCGGGTCGGGGTGGCCGCGGAAGCGCACGCCGAACATCTCCTGCGCCTCGCGCTCGTACCAGTCGGCGGCGCGCCAGACGCCGGTCGCGCTATCGACCGCGAGGTTGTCCGGCGGGAGCTGCGTCTTCACGGTGAGGTTGTAGCGGCCGGCAATCGAGTAGAGGTGGTAGACGACGTCCATGCCGTCGTCTTCGTTGTCCACGCACGTGAGGCAGCGCAGGTAGTCGAACGCGAGGGCGGCGTCGTGCTTGAGTGCGCGCAGCCCGCGCACGAGCTCGTCCGGGGGGATGTGCACGATGAGGTCGCGGACGCTGGGCTCGGGGCGGGCGCTGACGCCGGAGAGGGCGCGGTCGACCTGCGTCCAGATGGTGGCCGCGAGTGCCTCGGCGTCCTGCGCTGCGGCGTCGTCCTGGGTCACCGGCCCACCGCCCCGCGCTCTTCCATGATCTTGTCCTGGAGGGCGAGGAAGGCATCGAGCAGCGCCTCGGGGCGCGGCGGGCAGCCGGGCACGTAGACGTCAACGGGGATGATCTTGTCGACGCCTTGGAGCACGCGGTCGTAGCGGGTGTAGGGGCCGCCGTTGGTGGCGCAGGCGCCCATCGAGATGACCCACTTGGGGTTGGGCATCTGCTCGTAGAGCAGCTTGACGGCGGGCGCCATTTTCTTGGTGACGGTGCCAGCCACGATCATCACGTCGGACTGCCGTGGCGACGGCCATGGCACGATGCCGAAGCGGTCGAGGTCGTAGTGGGCCATGTAGGTGGCGATCATCTCGATGGCGCAGCAGGCGAGGCCGAACGTCATCGGCCAGAGCGAGGACTTGCGCGCGGCGGCGATTACGGCGTCGGCGGGAACCTGGAGCACGCCCGGGAGCACGGCCCGGTAGAGAGCCTTGCCGGGGACGAGCGGGACCGGGGCGAGCGCGCCGTGCTCGGCGGGGTGCTCGGTCGGGAGCTGCGGAGGCGCCTCGGGCGCGGGTGGCGCGAGCGGCGCGGGGGCGGGCGGGGCCTGCGGCGTGGTCTCGGTCGTGGCGCGCGTGGTGTCTACTGCCACCGGAGCGCTCCCTTCTTCCAGGCGTAGGCGAGGCCGACGGCGAGGATGCCGACGAAGACGACCATCTCCCAGTAGGCCTGCGGTCCGACGGCGAGGTAGGACAGCGCCCAGGGGAAGATGAAAACGGCCTCGACGTCGAAAACGATGAAGAGAATGGCGTAGAGGTAGAAGCGCATGCCCACGTTGGTGGACGCGCGACGGATCGGCAGCATGCCGCACTCGTAGGTAGTGCCCTTGTTACGTTCTTCGGAGTAGGGGGCGAGCAGGCGCGAGCCGACGAGGGCGGAGATGACGAGGATGGCGCCGATGCCGGTTCCAAGGAACACAGGGAGGTAATTGCTGAACAGCTGGTCCAGCGGGCTCACGTGGTGGGCACCTTCCGCGGGCCTGGAGAACGACCCAGACGCGGCGCGCAACGAGCGGGCCGAGCGTTCGGGGCTGACCGTAGCAGCGGCCTTGGACAGTGTCAACGAATCGTGAAGGGGGTCACTCGCTGTGGCGGGCGCGGGCTTACCGAGTCCTGCGCATGCATTGTATTCGGCGCACGCGCGGATGCAGACGAACGCGTCGCACAGCGCGGTTATGGTCGTGCGCGGGTGATAAAAAACAAGAAGGCCCGCCCACCCACCCTCCGAATGCGGGGGCTGGCGTCCCCGCGCCGGCGATGCGCGCGCAGCTGATCGCGTTGACGACGCTCATGAGGAGGCGCGCAGGAGACAGGACGGCGCGTAAGCGCGGGTGGCGTATTGACAGCGGCGTACTAGCAGGCTGCTGAAGGAGCGCAGGCAGATGGTAGAGGACGGAGGGGAGGGCCGGCAGCCACCCATCGCTGTCGTGACGTTGCGTTGTTGGGGTTCTGCGGCACGGTCGCGGACGCACGGAGGCTAGGCGGCGACCTCCAGCTTCGCCATGCGCGCGAGGTTGTAGGCGGCGGCCGTGAACTCGAGCCAGCAGCGGTTGCGGGCGAGCCCCAGGAAGCGCAGCTTGCGCCCGCCGCCCACGGTCTTCACCCAGCCGCAGACTTGCTCCACGAGCTTGCGCCG
>VGPB01000037.1 GCA_016875695.1 Chloroflexota bacterium
GCAGCGCGGCTGCCGTGGCCGCGAGCGCACAAACCAGGAGCGTCGCGGGCCATGGCCCGCCGAGCGCGGCCGCCGCAAGCGTGCCCGCCGCACTCGCGGCGGCAAGCAACGCCAGCGCGGACTACGCGCGACCCGACGACACCCGATCGAATGCTGCGCCCCCGCCGGCGATGGCTCCTGTTTCGCCCGACCGCGCAGCCCGCGCGAGCGTAGCGCGTCGGCGCGTGGCGCGGGCGACGAGGTTCGCACACGGCGCGGACGTGAGATGATCGCGGGACCGCTCGGTTGGCCGCACGAGATTCGAGGTCCGCGCTGCCCCGTATGAGCCGGCGCCTAGCGCTGATCGTGATCCTGCTCGCGCTCGCGAGCTTCGTACTGTCCGTGACAACGGAGCGCTTGCTCGGCCGCTTCATCGACCTCTCGCCGGAGGCAGTGCGCGCGTGGGTCCGCTCGTTCGGCGCGATGGGGCCGGTGGTGTTCGTGCTGGCGCTGGCTGCCGCGACGGTCGTCGCGCCGGTGCCATCGGTGCCGTTCGGGCTGGCGGGCGGGCTCGCGTTCGGGATCTGGTGGGGCACGCTCTACTCGCTGCTCGGCGCGCAGCTGGGGGCGCTCGCGTGCTTCTTCCTCGCGCGCCGCTTCGGGCGGCTGCTCGTCGCGCGCTACGTGCCGGGGGAGACGCTGGAACGGCTCGACGCGTTCGCGACGCGCTCCGGCGCGCGCGCCGTCTTCGTGATGCGGCTCGTGCCCGCGTTCAATTTCGACTGGGTGAGCTACGTCGCGGGCCTGACGCCGATGCGCTGGCAGGCGTTCGCGATCGCCACGGCTGCCGGCATGGCACCGCCGGTGTTCGCGCTCGTGGCCGCGGGCGACGCGCTGGCCACCGACGTGCGCCGGGCGCTCGGCCTCGGGGTGCTGTTGCTCGCCGTCGCGGGGGTGCCGCTCGCGTGGTGGCTGCTGCGCGGCGAGCGGCACGCGGAGTGAGCGATGGCGCGGCTAGACGGCAGGGTCCTCCTGCGCGGCCGGATGCGCGTCGCGGCCGGTCGCCGTCAGCCGGCCGTTGCCTTCGAGGCGCGCCTCGCGCACCTGCGCGAGCTCCCAGATGCCCTGATCGCGGAGCGCGCTCATCAGCTCCTCGCGCGTGATCCACTCGCGCCGCAGCTCGGCCTCCACGGGCGCGCCCTCGTGCACGACGACGCGCGAGTCTGGATGCAGAAGCGACGCCACGCGCCCGGAGCGGTAGCTGAGTCAGTTCAAGGGGGCGCTCCAGAGCACGATCACCGCGACCAGCAGGACGCCGTCCGCAAGCGAGTTGTACTCCCCGGCCATCCCGTTCTGCGTCGCATCCGCGAGCATCACGACCGCGAGCAGGTCGGCCGCGCCGAGCGAGCTCTCGCGGCGCTTTTGCACGAAGCGCAGGAGCAGCAGCAGCGCGAAGTACATCGCGGTGCCACGGACAGCCAGCTCGATCGGCGACACATCCGGCAGCAGCACCGCGCTCCAGTCGATCTCGACCACGCATGCCCTCCTCGGCTCCACGCACCTCGATCGTGCGGCCGCACGCGGGCGCGCTGAGCGCAGGCACGCGCCCGTGTGCTGGTTGAATCCGGCCGCGCCGAGGCTCGTGAGCTAGTGGCTGAGCAGTGCCGGCACGTCCGCGTGCCGCACCACGTGGTCGGCGACGGAGCCGAGGACGACGCGGTGAATGCCCGACAGCCCGTGCGTCGATATCACGATGAGATCGCAGCCGAGCCGCCGCGCGACCGTGACTACCGCGGAGTCGACGTCGTCGTCCCGGATGACGAGCGTACCGACGGCGTGCGCCTCCGCGTCGCGCAGCGCGGCGGCCACCTCCGCGAGCGGTGGGTCCGCCTCGATCTGCGGCCCAAGCGCAGCGGCCGCGCCTGGGCGCACGCGCTCGCTCCAAGCGGCGGCCTCCAGGCGCTCGGCGCGCTCGCCGGCGGCGTGCGACACGCGCAGCATCAGCACGCGACTCGTGTCGAGAGTGGCCATGGCCGCCGCATGTGGGATGGCGGTGCGGGCCTGCGGGGAGCCGTCGTCGAGGAGAAGGATGCGTCCGTACACGCCGGCATCATACGCGGCACCACGCTGCGCCGAGCCCGGTGCGGGCGCTTCGGTGAACGCGCCGCCTCGGGGACGGTCTTGTGGTCGGGCGTACAATTGCGAATATTCGCGGAGGGAACCGTGAGCTGCGAGGGTGAGACGGTCGCGCTGCTGCGCTCGGGGGGGCACCGGCTCACGCCGCAGCGGCAGCGCGTGGCCTCCGCGCTCCAGCACGCCGGCGGCCATCGCACCGTCGAGGAGTTGCACGCGCTCATCGCGCACGAGCAGGGCGCGCCGATGCCGCTATCGACGGTGTACCGCGCGCTGACCACGCTCAAGGAGCTGCGCGCCGTTTCGGAAATCGACGCAGGCGGGCGCTCAGCGTTCGCGTGGGTCGACCGCAGCCGGCCGCACCACCACCTCGTCTGCCGAGGCTGCGGGACGGAGCGCGACCTGGATCCGGCGCTGTTGCAGCGCCTCGGCGACGCGATCCGCGCGGCCACCGGGTTCGAGGCGTTCCTGGATCACTTCGCGATCACGGGACAGTGCGAGAGCTGCCGGCAGGGCGCTGCGCGAGCGTAGCGGGGGGCACCAATGGCCATGACGGCAGCGTTCCCAGCGGCGAGCGAGGCGGTTGGTCCGGCGCTGCACATCCCGGACGGCTTCCTGAGCCTCCCGGTCGCCGCCGCGGGCTATGTGGCGAGCGCCGTGGCGATCGCGGTAGCGGTGCACATGACGAACCGCCGCCTGGGCGAGCGCGCGGTGCCCGTGATGGGTGTCATGGGCGCGTTCATCTTCGCGGCGCAGATGATGAACTTTCCCGTGGCTGGGGGCACCTCCGGGCACATGCTCGGCGGGGCGCTTGGCGCGATCTGCCTGGGTCCGTGGGCGGCCATCCTCGTGATGACGTCGGTGGTCGCGCTGCAGGCGCTGCTGTTCCAGGACGGCGGGCTGGGCGCGCTCGGGGCGAACGTGTTCACGATGGGCGTGGTCACGGCGCTGGCCGGCGCTGCGCTGTACGCCGTCCTGCGACCGCTCGCGGAGCACTCCTCTAGTTTGCGTGTCGTCGCCTCGTTCGCGGTCGCGTGGACGACGGTGATGCTCGCCGCCGCGCTCACGAGCGTCGAGCTCGCGCTGTCCGGCACGTCGCCGCTCGCGGTAGTGCTGCCGGCGATGCTCGGCGTGCACGCGCTCATCGGCGTGGGCGAGGGGCTGATCACGGCCGGCGCGCTGTCGTTCTTGCTCGCCACGCGGCCTGACCTCGTGGGCGTGGCGACGCAGGGAGCGCGCCCGTGAGCAGGCTCAAGCGCTACGGTCCGCTGCTCGCCGCCGGCCTACTGCTGGCGCTCGGCATCGCGCTGCTGTCGCCGCTCGCCTCGAGCTCCCCCGACGGCCTCGAGAAGGTCGCGGAGGAGCACGAGTTCTTGGACCAGGCCGAGGACCCGGGCTACGAGTTCATCCCGGATTACCAGTTCCCGGGCGTCGAGGATGAGCGGCTCGCGACGGTGCTCGCGGGCATCGTCGGCGTACTCGTCGTGGCCGGCGCGACGCTTGGCACGGGGCTCTTGCTCGCGCGCCGTAGCCGTGCGCGCGACGGTGCGGGGACCGGCACTCAGCCCTAGAAGAGGCGTCCGGCATGAGCTTCGCGTTCGCGCTCGGCGACCGCTACGTCACACGCGCGAGCGTCGTGCACCGCGCCGACGGGCGCGTGAAGCTCGCCCTCACGCTCGGCTACGTGCTGCTCGTCTCTGCGACGCAGCGGGGCGAATGGCTCGCGCTCGTAGCGCTCGCGCTGCCCGTCGTCGCGCTCGTTGGCGTCGCGAGGCTGCCGCCGGGCGTCGTGCTGCGGCGCTCCGCGCTCGCGCTGCCGTTCGTGCTGGCCGCGGTGCCGCTCGCGTTCTCCACGCCCGGCGAGGCGCTGGGCACGCTGCCGCCCTTCGGCTGGACGGTCACGCGCGAGGGCCTGAGTGCGCTCGCGACGATCCTCGCGAAGTCGTGGACCAGCGTCGTGCTCGCCACGGTGCTGACGGCGAGCACGACCCCCACCGAGCTGGTGCATGCGCTGCGCGGCCTGCGCGTGCCGGCGCTGCTCGCGGCGGTGATCTTCTTCACGTACCGCTACCTGTTCACCATCGGCGACGAGGGCAGCCGCCTGATGCGCAGCCGCGACAGCCGTAGCGCCGCGATCGCGGGGTATCGCAGCGGCGGGACGCTGCGCTGGCGGGCGAGCGTGCTCGGCCGCATGGTCGGCACGCTCTTCTTGCGCTCGTACGAGCGCAGCGAGCGCGTGTTCGCGGCGATGCAGGCGCGCGGCTACGACGGCGAGCCGCGCTTTCTCGATCCGCCGGCGCTGCGGCGCGCGGACCTCGCGGCCGCGGTGCTGCTGCTGCTGTACGCGGCGCTCGTGCAGGCGTACGCGCGTGTCGGCTAACGGCGCACACCCGCAGCTCGCGCTTGAGCTGCGCGACGTCGAGTTCGCGTACCCGGACGGCGTGCCGGCGCTGCGCGGCGTGACGCTGGAGGTGCGCGCCGGCGAGAAGGTCGCGCTGATCGGCGCGAATGGAGCCGGCAAGTCGACGCTGCTGATGCAGCTCAACGGCATCCTCCGCGGCCGCGGCAAGATCCGCGTGCTGGGGCGCGTGCTGTCCGACGCGACGGTGCGCGAGATCCGCGCGCTCGTCGGCCTGCTCTTCGCGAACCCGGACGATCAGCTCTTCTCGCCGACGGTGCTCGACGACGTGGCGTTCGGCCCGTTGCACATGGGCCTGCCGAAGCCGGAGGTGCAGCGGCGGGTCGCGGAGGCGCTCGCGCAGGTGGGCATGAGCGGCTTCGAGTCGCGCCTGCCGCACCACCTGAGCATGGGCCAGAAGAAGCGCATCGCCATCGCCACGGTCCTCGCGATGGGCACGCCGATCCTCGCGCTCGACGAGCCGACAGCGAGCCTTTCGCCGGGCGCGCGCTACGAGCTGATCGCGCTGCTGCAGTCGCTGCCGCAGACGATGCTCGTCTCCACGCACGACCTGGGGGCGCTGCCCGGGGTGTTCGGCCGCGTCGTGGTGCTCGACGAGGGGCGCATCGTGGCGGACGGCGCGACCGAGGCGATCCTCGCAGACCACGACTTGCTGCACGCGCACGGCCTCGACGAGGCGCACGGCTTGCCGCACGCTTAGGTTCGGGGCGGCACGCGATGACGAGCGACGGTGTGATCGAGGTGGTGGACAAGTTGCGGCGGCGCCGCTTCGAGGTGCGCGTCGCCGACGAGTTCGCGGGCGACGCAGAGTATCGCGATGCGCCTCGGGGGGGCGTGCGCACGTTCACGCACACGCTCGCGTAAGCGCAGTTCGAGGGGCGCGGGCTGGCGAGCCGGCTCGCCGACGTCGCGCTGCGCGACGCGCGCGCCTGCCGCCTGCGCGTGGTGCCGCGCTGCCCCTTCGTCGCGGCGTACATCCGCGACCATCCCGAGTTCGCCGATCTGGTGCGGCGTTAGCGCCGCGCCGGACACTCCTCGATAACGCTCGCGGCAACACAGAGCCCGCTTCGGCGGGCTCCCGGGCAACACAGAGCCCGCCGTACGGCGGGCTCTGTGACCGGCACGCAGGTGAGTGGAAGCGGTTAGCGGCCCTTCCAGTTCGGCGCGCGCTTCTCGGCGAAGGCCTTCGGGCCCTCTAGGCGGTCTTCGCTGTTTGCGACCTTGTCGAGCAGCGGCTTGTTCACCTCGCGCAGGTGCGCGAGCAGCTCGACGCCCGTCGGCGGGGTGGGCGGGTTCATGTGCAGGTGCACGCCCTTCTTGAGGGCCTGCACGGCGAGCGGAGCGCACAGCTTGAGGATCTCGGCGCGGCGCTCGGCCTCTTCCATGAGCGCGTCGCGGTCCGGCACGAGCGCTTGCACGAAGCCGATCTCGTACGCGCGCTGCGCGGTGATGTGCGCGCCGGAGAGAATGATCCACAGCGCCTCGCCCAGCGGCACGAAGCCCATCTCGAGCGTGTCCATGGTGTTGATGGGGGTCAGGCTGCGCAGCGGCTCCGGCATACCGAAGCGCGACTTCTCGGTGGCGATGCGGAAGTCGCAGCGCGCCGACAGCTGCATGCCGCCGGCGAGCGCGAAGCCGTCGACAGCAGCGATCACGGGCTTGAGGCAGTCGGTGACGTGGCTCAGGCCGCTCTTCGCCTGCTGCGCGGCGCCTTGGCCGATCGTCTGGTCGCGCTCGGTCATCTCCTTGAGGTCGGCGCCGGCGCAGAACGCGCGCCCGCCGCCGCCGGTTAGCACGACGACCAGGACGTCATCGTCGTTGATCGCTTCGTCGAAGCCGTACCACAGGCCGTTCTGCACACCGGTGCTCAGCGCGTTCATGCGCTCAGCATTGTTAATGGTGAGCCAAGCGACCCGGTTCCGCTTCTCGTAGTTCACCAGCTCGAATGTCTTGGTCGTCAATGCCCGGTACCTCCCCTGAACCCCTCGAGCGACGTTGCCGCAAACGCCGGCCTGCGGCGCGGCATGAGGCCGGAGCCGCCGCCTCGGTCGCTGGTCCGACACGAAGCGCAGCGCGCTCGACCCCCGCCGGGCGGCGGCAGTCTAACACAGGCATCATCCGTCCGGGCTCAGCCCGGCGAGGGTCCGCGCCGGTCTGCAGAGGCGGCCACCCGGCGAATCGCGGCGTAGCGTACGAGCGCGTCCAGCGCCCGTGCGGCATCCTCCGGTGTGTCGTAACAGGGGATGTGCTGCGCGCGAAACACCTCGGCGACGGCGCCCGGGCTCACGCGCTGCACGCCGACGGCGACCAGCGGCTTGCCGCAGTGCGCGGGGATGGCGGCCAGGCGCTCGGCGGTCTGGCGGAGCCGCGCGGCGGCCGCAGGCGAGAGCACGGTCCCCATGCCGGCGGTCGGCGCGCTCACGATCAGCGCGTCGATGTACGGCACGCCGGCGAGCGCCTCGGCGAGGTCGGCGAACAGCGCGACGTCGTGGAAGTCGCCGGCGAGGTCGACGGGGTTGCGCGGCGCCGGCGCGTGGTCGGCGAGCAGCGGGCGCAGGCGCGCCTGCACTGCGGCGTCGAGCTCCGGCACCTCGAGGCCGAGCTCGACGCAGGTGTCGGAGGTGACGACGCACTGACCGCCGGTCATCGCGACGACGGCGACGCGCGGCCCGGCGGGGAGCGGCGCGTCGGCGAGCGCGGCCGCGGCGTCGAACAGCTGCGACGACTCGCCCACCCGCAGGATGCCGAACTGGCGGCACGCGGCGTCGAACAGCGCGTCGGGGATCATCAGCGAGCCGGTGTGGGAGCGCACGGCACGCGCGCCGACGTCGTTGCGGCCGGCCTTGTACACGACGATCGGCTTGTGCGCCGCCGTGCGCCGCGCCGCTGCAAGGAAGCGCCGGCCCTCGCGCAGGCCCTCGATGTAGAACGCGATCACGCGTGTGTGCGGGTCGGCGGCTAGGTATTCGAGGTAGTCGGCGTCGTTAAGGTCGGCCTGGTTGCCGCTGCTGACGAACCGGCTGACGCCGTACCCGCGCTGCGCGGCGGCGTTGAGCAGCGCTCCGCCGAACGCGCCGCTCTGCGAGATGAACGCGATCGGCCCGGGTTGCGGCGCCTGCGGCGAGAACAGGCTGAGGCCCGCCGTCGCGCTCCACATCCCGTTGCAGTTGGGGCCGACGAAGCGGATGCCTGCCGCGCGTGCCGTGCGCACGAGCTCCGCCTGGCGGCGCTCGCCGTCGGGCCCGCTCTCCGCGAAGCCCGCGCTAATCACCACCGCGCCGCGGATGCCCTTCTCGGCGCACTGGCGCATCACCTCGACGGCGGCGGGCGCGGGCACTGTGAGCACGGCGAGGTCGACCGGTCCCGGGATCGCGAGCACCGAGGGGTACGCGCGCAAGCCCATCACCTGAGCCTCGCGCGGGTGCACCGGGATCACCTCGCCGGGAAAGCCGGACTTGAGCGGCCGTTCCATGAGCGAGTAGCCCCACTTGCCGGGCGTGTTCGACGCGCCGACGATGGCGACGCGGCGCGCGTCGAAGATCGGCGCGAGTTCCTGCACGAGGCTCGACACGCTTGCGGCGCCGTCCGTCACTGGACGGACGGCTCGTACTCGGTGCCGATGTGGCCCGCGGCCGCGAGCTCGCGATACTCCTCGGCGCTGTAGCCCAGCAGCTCGCGGTACACGTACTCGTTGTCTTCGCCGAGCAGCGGGGCGTGGCGCGGCGGCGGATGCGGCGTCTCGCCGGCGCGCCAGAGCCGGCCGACCTGCAGATGCGTGCCGGCCTCGGGGTGCGCCACCGGCTGGAAGTACCCGCGGGCCGCCATGTGCGGGTCGCGCAGCAGCTCCGACTCGTGCAGCACCATGCCCGCGGGCACGCCAGCTGCCTGCAGACGCTGCGCGACCCAGCCCGCGTCGCGCGGGCGCGTCCACGCCGCGATCTCCGCATCGAGCGCGCGACGTTGGGCGTGGCGGCTCGCCATGTCGGTGAAGCGCGGGTCGTCGCGCAGCTCCTCGCGCCCCATCGCCGCGCACAGCGCGGCCCACTCGCGCTCGTCGCGGCACGCGATGGTGACCCAGCGGTCGGTGCCGTGGCAGGGGTACGCGTTGTGCGGCGCGAGCCACCAGTGGTCGTTGCCCATCTGCTGCCAGACGCGCCCGTTCATCGAATAGTCGAGCACGAACTCGCCGAGGAATGGCACGTAGTTCTCGGCCGTCGCGAGCTCGACGTAGACGCCCTTGCCCGAGCGGTCGCGCTGGCGCAGCGCCAGCGTTAAGGCGAGTGCGCTGCCCACGCCCGAGGCCGCGTCGGATGGCACGCTCGTCGGCGCGTAGTCGAGGCCTAGCTCCGGGTACGCGCGGATGGCGGGGTGCCCCGCGATGCCCTCCATGTGATTGCCGAACGTGCGGTAGTCACGGTACGGGCCGTCGATGCCGAACCCCGGGATGCGCAGCAGCACGAAGCGCGGGTTGATGCGCGACAGCCGCTCCCATCCCAGGTCGAGCTCGTCGATGTGCGGCGGCAGGTTATTCTCGATCATGCCGTCCGAGCACGCGACGAGCCGCTCGAAGACGGCCTGCCCTTCGGGTCGCGTGAGGTCGACGGTCATCGAGCGCTTGTTGCGCGCGTGGTGGTTGAAGACGGCGGCGCGGTTCCACGGGTGCTCGCCCGCGCGGTCCTGCGGGAAGCCCATGCCGGTGTTCGCCCCCGCGTCGACCAGCGCCTGCGACGGGCGCGCGACGGTGCCGCGCGTGAAGCTCGCGAAGTGCTGCAGCGACTCGACGCGGATCACCTCGGCGCCCCAGTCGGCGAGGTGCATCGTGGCGTACGGCCCGGCCCAGACGACGGTGAGGTCGATGATGCGCACGCCGGAGAGCGGCAGGCGCGGATCGTCAGCGGGCCCCGGCATCGCTCACCTCCAGCAGCTGCACCACATTGCTCGCCTGCAGCTGCTCGAGCTCGTCGCGACCGAGCGCGAGCTCGCCGCGCAGCACGTCGGCCGTGTGCTCACCGAGCAGCGGCGCGCGGCGGCGCGGCGGCTGCGGCGGCTCCGTGTGAAAGCGCGCCGCGTAGCCCGCATACGTGAGCGGCCCCGTCTCCGGGTGGTCGATCGTCTGGAAGAACTCGCGCGCGACGAAGTTGCGGTCCACGAATAGGTCCGCCGTCGTGTTCAGCGGCCCGCCCAGCACGCCGAAGCGCTGGCAGGCGGCGCGCACCTCCTCCTTGGTGCGCTCCAGCGTCCAGGGCAGCAGATACGCCTCGAACTCCTCGATGCGGTCAGGGTGCGCGCGCGCCTCGGTGGTCGCCCAGAGCGGGTCGTCGAGCAGGTCCTCGCGCCCGATCATGCGGATGGTGAGCGGCAGGCGCGCCGGCCCGCTGGTGATCAGCGCGAAGCCGTCGCTGCAGGGGTACGTGCCCGAGCCTACGCCGAGGCCGCCGCCGGTGCGCCCGACGACACGGCCGTTGTACTGGTAGCCGAGGATGCGACCGAGCCGCGAGTCGATGGAGTGCGCGAGCACCTCGAACGCCGAGACGTCCAGGTGCTCGCCGCTGCCGCGGCGCTCGGCGGCGAGCACGCCCATCGCGGTGGCGAGCGCGGCTGCGTAGCCGACCTGGTAGCCGGGCGCGCGGCCGGCGGTCTTCAGCGGCTCCCGCGACGGGTCGCCCTGCGCGATCATCGGGCCGCCCATGCCGTATAGCGTCAGGTCGGTGCCGAGCCAGTCGCGGTACGGGCCGTCCTGGCCGAAGTGCGAGATGGACGTGAGCACGATGCGCGGGTTCTCGGCGCGCAGCGCGGCGTAGCCGAGGCCGAGCGCATCGCGCGCGCCGGGCGCGAAGCTCTCGACCACGACGTGCGCGCCGCGCACGAGCGCGAGCGCGAGCGCGCGCCCGCGCTCGTGCGCGAGGTCGAGCACCACCGACCGCTTGCCGGTGTTCAGCGCGAGGAACGTGCCGGAGCGCTCCGGGTGCGGCTCGTCGCGCGGGAACGGCGGCAGCAGGCGCGCGGGGTCGCCGCCGGGCGGCTCGATCTTGATCACGTCGGCGCCGTAGTCGGCGAGGACGCGCGTGCAGAACGGGCCGATGGTGTCTTGCGTGAGGTCGATGATGCGAACGTCGTCGAGCGGCAGCATGGGCACCTCCGCGGGCCGGGTGAACTTCCGCGGGCGGGATGATACGCGCCCGGGTCGCGCGCGTGCGGGCCGGCGGGCGAGTGCGGCCGGGCGCATCGGCCGCGGGAGCTCGCGCCCGCCGCCGATGCGCCCCTTGCCGGCTATGCGGCTACTTGTCGAGCCAGGCCGTGCTCAGCATCTCGCCCCAGTCGTAGTACGAGCTGCTGGAGCCGAACGCACCCCCGAAGCGAACACCGCGCAGCCACGGCTGGTAGGCCGTGGTGATGAGCACGGCGGGGATGCGCGGGAAGTACACCTGGTCCAGGTTGTAGTCCCAGATCTTGCGGAAGATGTCCTTGCGCTTCTGCGGGTTGAGCTCGAGCTGCTGCGCCTCCGCCCACTCGTCGATCTTCGGGTCGTTGAGGCGCCAGCGATTGGCCGGCGATTTCGAGTGCAGGTGCGCGTAGAAGTAGTTGTCGGCGTCGTATCCGGCGGCCGGCCAGCCGCCCGTCGAGACGTCCGGGAGCTTGCCGCCCACCCACTGCGAGTTGAACTCGGTGTAGTCGACGCGCCCACCGCTCATGCTGATGCCGGCGTTGCGGAAGGCGTCGACGAGGTACTCGCTGATCTTGTCGAAGTACGAGCTGTACGGGTAGTAGATGTTGGTCATCTGCAGCTTCTCGGCGCCGGCGGCGGCGAGTAGCTTCTTCGACTCTTCGAGGTTGAACTTCCACCAGTTGCCGAAGAGCGGCGAGTCTTGCGGCGGCTCCTTGTCGAAGACCAGGTTCCACGGCTGCAGCGAGAGCGTCTTTGCCAGCCCGTCGTAAAAGTTGGTGACGACGGCCGGGTCGATCGACATCTGGATCGCGCGGCGGATGCGCGCGTCCTGGTATTTCGGCGACGACAGGTTCATTGCGAACGGCGTCGTGAACGTCGTCGCGGACATGTTGAGCTGCACCTTCGGGTTCGTCTTGACCAGCGCATCGATGTCGCGCTTGGTAGCCGCGAAGGCGAGCGCGTAGGTGAAGTCGGTCTGCTCGGCGCGGAACGCGGCGACCTGCGCGTCGCGGTCGAGGATCACGCGGAACTCGATGCCGTCGAGGTTGATCGGTCCCTCGAAGTAGTCCGGGTTGCGCTCCAGCACGGCGCGCTGCCCGGTCAGCCGCTCCTTGAGGATCACCGGCCCGGTGCCGATGGCTGTGCGCTCGATCGACGCGTCGTCGACCAGCTCCTTCGGGTGGATCGTCAGGTAGCGGCCGCCAAGCGGCATGACGAAGTCTGCGAGCGCCTTGGTCAGGTTGATCTTGAAGGTGGCCTTATCGACGGCCTCGAAGGACTTCACGTTGGTGAAGTACTGGCGGTGCACGCCTTCCTTCTGGAAGCGCTCGAAGGCGAACTTGACGTCCGCGGCCTCGAAGGCGCGCCCGTTGAGCGGCGCCACGTTCTGCCACTTCACGTTGGGCTTGAGCTTGAAGGTGTAGGTCAGCCCGTCCGGCGTGCGCTCCCACGTGGTCGCCAGCTCGGGCTCGAGTTCGAGCTTGTACGGGTCGAAGTGCGGGCCGCTCTTGAAGCCGAGCAGGCGGTTGTACACGGCGTTCGGCACGGTGATCGAGCCGCCGGCGCTCGACCTCGTGACGTCGTGGTTGCCGAGGTCGAAGTCCACGCCGACGCGCATGATGCCGCCCTTCTTGGGCGTCTTGCCGGCGGGCTCCGGGAACTGGTACGGATAGGGTAGGTTTGGGTCCTTGACGAGCCCCGCCTGCGTGGTCGCGCTGGTGGCCGCGCTGGTGGCCGCGCTGGTGGCGGGGGCACCTGTGGCGGGTGCGGCGTCTTCGTCCTTGCCGCAGCCGATGAGCGCGGCCGCGCCGAGGCCGCTCAGGGCGAGCATGCTGCTGCGCAGCAGGGCGCGCCGGCTCCACGCCTCGGAAGCGGGCAGGCTGCCCGTGAGGGCGGTGTCGTGCTGGTCGGTCATGGCTACCTCTTCCTGGTGCACGCCTCCTGTATCACGGGCGTGTTTCGCGGAGTATACGCAACCTGTCCCCGCGTTTCATAGCACCTGATGAGTGAGTCTGGCGGCGATCTCCAGCCAGTTCGGTTCGATGGCCTCGAGTGCTGGTGGCCGGTACCCGAGC
>VGPB01000038.1 GCA_016875695.1 Chloroflexota bacterium
CGACGAGGCCGCCGCCGACCCCGCTAGCGCCGAGCGCGTGCTCGCCGCGGACGCCGCCGACCTGCTGGTGCTCAAGCCGATGCGCCTCGGCGGCATCCGGCCCGCGTTCGCGCTCGCGCGCCGCGCCGCCGCGCTCGGCGTCGGCAGCGTGGTCACGACTACCTTCGACTCCAGCCTCGGCACGGCGGCCGCCCTGCAGCTCGCCGCGGCCGTCGACGGTGAGGCGTCGCCCGCGGCCGCCGCGCCCCGCGCCCACGGCATGGGCACTGGCGAGCAGCTCGCCGCCGACGTCGTCGCGCGCACGCTCGTGCCCGAGCGCGGCGTGCTCGCGCTCCCGACGCTGCCCGGCCTCGGCGTCGCTATCGACGCGGCCGCGCTGGACGGCGTGGCCGCCGGCCCGTGGCGGGAACGGCGGCGCTGAGCCCCGCCACCTCGCGGAGCCTGAGGGAGAATTGACGCGCGAGGCGACTCGCCGGGAGAATGAGTCGTGAGCGCCGCCCCCGGCGCCTCGACGCCACCAGGGAGCAGGCCGATGCGAGGCCGCCCGACCACCTAGCGGGCAGGACAGCACCATCACCGACGTCACGGCCCAGCCCGATCGCGACTGGTATCTCGACTTGCATTCCCACTCCACCGATGCGTCGGACGACGCGGGCGGGACGGTGGAGGGCTATCTCAAGTGGATCGTCGCGCGCCGCAAGCGCGGCTATCACATCGACGGCATCGTGCTCACCGAGCACCGCCACTTCGACCCCGCGCTGCACTACGACGCGCTCGCCGAGCGCTACGGCGTCGTCGTGCTGCGCGGCGCCGAGCTCGAGACCGACATCGGCCATGTGCTCGTCTACGGCGTCACGCCGACGCTCGCGCGCCACTTCGACTTTAGCTCGGTCGCGCTGCCGCACCGCGCGCTGTTCCGCGCCGCGCGCGACGAAGGCGGCTTCGCCGTCGGCGCCCACGCCGGCCGCCCGCGTATCGGCCTCGCGCACCACGTCGAGGCGGGGCTCGACCCAGACGGCATCGACGCCATCGAGCAGCTGAACGGCGGCAGCTCCGACGAGGAGAACGAGCGCGCTCGGCAGCTCGCGGAGCGCTTCGGCCTGCGCTGCGTCGGCGGCTCAGACGCCCACTACGTGAGCGCGATCGGCCGCTGCCTCACCGCCTTCCGCCGCGAGATCCGCTCCGTCGAGGAGCTCGTGCACGAGTTGACGTTCGGCGACTATCACGCGGTGACGGTCGAGCAGACCGTCGCGGCCGCCGCCGCCGCACCGAAGGAGGGATGACCCGTGACCGCCGAGCAGGCCGCCCCCGATCTGAGCTATGACGAGAGCGTGATCGGCGTCGAGGTGGACGCGGGCGACGTCGAGATCACGCGCGAGCAGATCGCGCGCTACTGCGAGGCCGTCGGCGAGACGAACCCGCTCTACCTCGACGAACGCGCCGCCGCCGAGGGTCCGCACGACGGCATCATCGCGCCGCCCGGCCTGCTGCACACGATCCAGACGCAAGGCTGGATGGACCCGAAGGTGAAGTTCGGCAACACGACGTTCGCCGCGGGCTCGAAGATGGTCGTCATGCATCCCGTGCACGCCGGCGACACCATCAACGCGCGCGTCGCCATTAGCGAGGTCTACGCGAAGACCGGCCGCACCGGCACGATGATGTTCGTCGTGCGCCGCACCACCTACCGCAACCAGCACGGCCTCGATGTCGCGACCAACGACTTCTCGACCGTGCACCGCCAGGTGGAGCGCGTCCAGTGACCGCCGATCAGCGCTACTTTGAGGACATCGACCCCGGCGACGAGTTCGAGGAGTCGTGGGAGGCGCTCCCCGAGCACGTGCAGCAGTACGTCACGCTCGGCCAGCGCAACCTCGAGACCATGGGTCGCTTCCGCGACGCCGCCGGTGCGCGCGAGGTCGGCCTGCAGCGCCCGATCGTGCCGGGCATGATGAGCCTCGCCGTGCTGACAAGACTCGTGACCGACTGGATGGGGCCGCAGGGCCGCTTGCAGACGATGGACGTCGACTTCCGCCGCCCCGTGCAGCAGGGCGACACGCTGCGTGTGCTCGGCCTCATCACCGACACGCACGAGGACGACGGCCGCCCGATCGTGAAGCTCGATGTGTACCTCGAGAACGACCGCGGCGAGCGCCCGCTGCAGGGCGTCGCCATCGTCGAGCTGCCGCGCCGCCCGTAGTGCGCTAGCTGTCGGACACCTCGTCGCCGAAGGTCAGCCGGAACGCTTCGGGCGGCGGCTCCGCGCCGGGCGGCGGCGCATACCCCAGCCGCTCCATCACGCGCTGGAACGCCGGGTACTCCTGCGCGCCGACGATCGCGTAGCGCTCCGCGAAGACGAACGTCGGCACCGCCGTGATGCCCAGCTGATGAGCCCACGCCAGCTCCTGGTCCACCTGCTCGCGGTACGCGCCCCTCTCGATCGCAGCGCGTGCGCCCTCGGGGTCGAGCCCGTGCTCGCGCGCTACGCGCGTCAGCACGTCCAGCTCGCCGATGTTTTCCAGCGTCTCGAAGTGCGCGCGAAACAGCGCGCGATGGAAGTCGAAGCTGTCGCGCCCCGCCTCGTACGCGTACGCCGCCAGCTCGAGCGAGCGGTGCGAGTTGGGCTGGAAGGTGCGGCCGCGGGTGAACACCAGCCCGCTGCTCTGCCCGCGAAGCTCAAGCGCCGTGGGCGGGTCGCCGGGCTTGGTGTAGCCCGCGCGCGGCCGCCCCTCGGGCGGGACCGTCGGGTCCAGCAGGAACGGTGCCCAGCGAATGTCTACGGGGTACTCACGCGCGAGCCGCTCGACCTCCACGAGGCCGACATAACACCACGGTCAGACGAAGTCCGAGAAGACGATGACGGGGACGCGCTCCGGTGCCTGGGTCATGGCTGCTCGCAATCGTCGCGCGCTGCGTCCGTCGAGTATACCCGCGACAGGTGCCGTCCGAGATGCGAAGAGGCGGCGCTCCCGCCGCGGGAGCGCCGCCTCTTCGTGCGCGCGAGGCGAAAAGGAGAACGCCGCGCGTAACTACCGGACGTACGGGCGGGCCGGCGCGAGCTTGTGCGGGCGCGCCGCCCGGCCACTGCCGGAGTTCACCACCTCGAGCAGCGCGATCGAGCCGAGGCCGAACACCGCCGCTGTGAGCGCTATCCAGGGGATGCTCCACGCGCCGCCCTCGACGGCCCACTGCCGCGTCACGTAGCCGAGCGCGATCGTGAGCACGCTGAACAGCGACCCGAGCACGATCCAGCTGGCGACGTAGAGGGTGGACTGCTGCTGCATGGCGGGCGCTCCGTTGGCTGGACGTTGGCTCGGTGTGGTGGTACCGGGCAGGACTGCCGCGGTGACCGAGAGCAGTATTCGCCGCCCACCCCGGCGGGCGCCGTCCGGACAGGGCCGCGAGTCTAGCGGTGGCGGGCGCGCTGCAGCGCCCCCGCCACGCGGCGCACCGAGGCGAGCGCGATGAAGATTGACGCGGCTGCCGCAAGTACCAGCAGCGGCGCCCACGCGTTGCCCTGCGAGGCGAGGTGCGCCGCCAGCCCGGCGATGCCCACGCCCAGCTGCACGAACATCCACCCCAGCATGCCCCAGCTGCCTGCGAACACGGCCGCGCTCGTCGGGTGCAGCATCAGGGGCCTCTTCGCGACCTCGCGCCTCGTTGTCGGGCTCGAGTATCGCGGCGTGCGCCGGCTCCCGCGTGCGGCGTACCCCGCTCCCCGCGCGCGGGGAGCCCCGAAGCCGCGCGGGCGCGACCCTAGCGGCGTCCGCGCGGCTTCCCGACAGGCGAATCCCCAAGCCGCCGCAACGCGCACGCGAGGAAAAAGCCGCCCTGTGCTACATAACCTGCTTGACGGCAGCACGCTGATAAACGAACGTTCACCACAATGAATGATCGTTCACTCACTCAAGGCACCTCACCACCCCCGCGAGGCCGTCGATGAAAGTCCCGCAGGCCTACCTCGACGCGCGCGCCGACGAGATCCGCACCGCCGCCCTCCGCGTGTTCGTGCTCAAGGGCGTGGAGCAGGCGACCATGCAGGACATCGCCGCCGAGGTCGGACTCAGCCCCGGCGCGCTCTATCGGTACTACCCGGGCAAGGAGCAGCTCGTCCAGGCCGTGTTCTCCTTCTGCCACGAGCAGAACCGGGAGCACATGCAGGCGGCACTGGAGGGCCGGGGCTCGCCGCGCGCCGCGCTGTTCAGCCTCGGGCGCCTCGTCTGGGACCGCTTCCGCGACCCGGCCGCGCTCGAGCAGTTCACGCTCAACATCGACGCCGCGCTGAGCGCCGCCCGCCACCCGGACGCGCTCGCCGAGCAGGTGCGCGGCTTGCATCGCGGCGTCGTCGAGCAGCTCGCCGAGCTCGCGCGCGCCGCACAGGCCAACGGCGAGCTCGCGCCCGACATCGATGCTCGCGCGTTCGCGCTCACGATCGTGGCGTGCGTCGATGGGCTGCGCTTGCTCTTCGTGGAGTTCGAAGGCGAGCTCGACACCGAGGGCGTGTACGAAACACTCGGGCGCATGGTCGGCGCGCTCGCGCCGGCTGCTACAAAGGGGTAACGCGATGGCATCGTTCGTCTCGACCGGTGGGTTGGCGCGCGCGAGCGCTCGGCGCCCCTGGCTCGTCGTCGGCATCTGGATCGGGCTCGTCGTCGCCTCCATCGGCATCGTCAGCGCCGGCCTTTCCGGCGTGCTCACGACTGAGCAGAAGCTCACCAACAACCCTGAATCGCAGCGCGCCATCGACGTGCTCGCCACCAGCGGCATCCCGGGGCGCGAGCAACTGCCGGTGCTGGAGGTGTTCATCGTCCGCTCGGAGACGATGACCGTCGACGCTCCGCGCTTCAAGCAGTTCGCCGACGCGCTGCTCGCCGACGCGCGCGCGCTCGACGAGCACATCGCGAGCGCGACGAGCTACTTCGAGACGTCGGCGCCCACGCTCGTCTCTGCCGACAAGCGCACCATGCTGCTGCCGGTGACGCTCCGCGACGGCCCCGGTCAGGCGGAGGAGCACTTCAAGCCGATACAGGCACTGATCGCGTCGCGCCAGGGCAACCCGGACTTCGAGGTGCTCACCTTCGGCCTCGCCAGTGTGAACGAGCAGTTCAAGACCATCGCCGAGGAGGACCTGCAGACCGGCGAGAGCATCGGCGTTTCGGTCGCGCTGGTGATTCTGTTGCTCGTCTTCGGCGCGGTGGTGGCTGCGCTCGTGCCGCTGGTGCTCGGGATCATGTCGATCATCGTCGCGCTCGCGGCGGCGACGCTGGTCGGGCAAATCTGGCCGCTGCAGTTCTTCGTCACCAACGTCATCTTCATGATCGGGCTCGCGGTCGGCATCGACTACGCGCTGTTTATCGTCGAGCGCTTCCGCGAGGAGCGGCGCCACGGGCTTGCGAAGCTCGAGGCGATCGCGCTGGCGGGCAACACGGCCAGCCGGGCCGTGCTGTTCTCCGGCCTCACCGTGGTGATCGCCCTGGCCGGCATGCTGATCGTGCCGAACAACGTCTTCCGTGCAATCGCGGGCGGCTCGATCATCGTCGTCATCGCTGCGCTCTTCACGTCGTTGACGCTGCTGCCTGCCGTGCTGTCGCTGCTCGGCGACCGCGTGAACAAGCTCGGCGTGCCGTTCTTCTCCAAGCGCGGCCAGGTCGACGAGTCCCGTGGCTTCTGGGCGGGCGCGGCGCGAGTCGTGATGGGCCACTCGTGGGTGAGTGTGATCGGCGCCACGGCACTGCTCGTCGCGCTGACCATCCCGTACTTCACGATCAACCTCGGCCTGGCCGGCGCCGAGGCGCTGCCCGAGAACACCGGCGCGTACCGCGCGAACGAGATCCTCGCGCGCGAGTTCTCACAGGGCCTCGCGCAGCCGACCGATGTGGTCGTGACCGCGGCCGACGTGACGGCCGCGTCCGTGCAGGCAGCCGTGGCGAAGCTGAACGGGACGCTCAGGGCGGACCCGCGCTTCGCCACCTCGAACGGCCAGGTGGCTGAGGCGAAGCTGCTCGCGGGCCCGCGGCGCGACATCGGCGTGCTGTCCGTGGTCATCCAGGGCGACCCCGCGAGCGACGCGTCGCTCGACGCCGTGCGCGAGCTGCGTTCGACGATCATCCCGCAGGCGTTCGAGGGCAGCGGCGCCGAGGTGCTCGTGAGCGGGCTGTCCGCCGCCAACCTAGACTTCTTAGACCAGGTCGAACGCTACACCCCGGTCGTCTTCGCCTTCGTACTCACGCTCAGCTTCATCTTGCTGATGATGGTGTTCCGCTCGATCGTCGTGCCGCTCAAGGCGATCTTCGCGAACCTGCTGTCCGTGGGCGCCGCGTATGGCCTGCTCGTGCTCGTCTTCCAGGAAGGCTTCCTCATCGACGTCTTCCGCTTCCAGCGCTCGCCCGTCATCGAAGCGTGGCTGCCGCTGTACCTGTTCACCATCCTGTTCGGGCTGTCGATGGATTACCACGTCTTCCTGTTGAGCCGTATCCGCGAGCGCTTCGACCAGACCGGCGACAACGCCGACTCGGTGGCGTTCGGCCTGCACTCCACGGCGAACATCATCACCGGCGCGGCGCTGATCATGGTCGCGGTCTTCGCTGGGTTCGCGCTCGGTGACCTGGTGATGTTCCAGCAGATGGGCTTCGGCCTAGGCGTCGCCGTGCTGCTCGATGCGACGATCGTGCGCACCATCCTTGTGCCCTCCGCGATGGAGCTGCTCGGCAAGCGCAACTGGTACCTGCCGAACTGGTTGCGCTGGCTCCCCGACTTGCGCGTCGAAGGTGGTCCTGCCTCTGCTCCGCGGCCCATGCCCGCGGCGGGCGACGACTAGCCGGCCGCGACCTCGAGCCCGAACCCCGCGGCGGGGAGGCGTCACGCCTCCCCGCCGCGTTGCCCCCGGCGAGGGCGGTGCGTACGCTCGATCCAATGAGCGACGACCCGCCGGCCGGCGAACCCTCGCCCGACCCCGCGCCCGACGATTCCGCACCCAGGGCCGCGCCCGCCGCGCCCGCTGCCGCGGTCGGTCCTCCCGATACCGCCCCGCGCCGGCTCGCGCCCGAGCTGCGCATCGGCGAGGTGCGGCGGGGCGCGAAGCCCGGCACGCGCTACGTGCGCGTCACGCGCGCCGCCGAGCGCACCGTCGTGCGCACCGGTGACCAGCGCTACTCCGCCACGCTGCGCGCGGAGGAAGCGCATTCGGCGCTCTCTCGCCTTTGGCAGCGCTTCCGCTACTGGCTGCTCGGCCGCCCGCTCGCCACTTCCCGCGCCATCGAGGAGCGCCTCAGTAAGGTCAAGGCGCTGGCCATCTTCTCCTCCGACGCGCTGTCCTCATCCGCCTACGCCACCGAGGAGATCCTGCTCGCGCTGGTGCTCGCCGGCACCGGGTTCCTCCACGTCGCGCTGCCCGTCGCGGTTGCGATCGCGGTGCTGCTCGGCGTCGTCGTGCTCTCCTACCGCCAGACCGTGCACGCCTACCCGCAGGGCGGCGGCACGTACTCGGTGGCGCGCGAGAACCTCGGCCGCTGGCCCGGCCTCATCGGCGGTGCGGCGCTGCTCACGGACTACGTGCTGACCGTCGCCGTGAGCGTGTCCGCCGGCGTGCTCGCCATCACCTCCGCGCTGCCGGAGCTCGCGGACTACCGCGTGCAGCTCGCCGTCGGCGGCGTCATGGTGATGTCCGCCGTCAACTTGCGCGGCGTGCGCGAGGCCGGCACCGTCTTCGCGGCGCCGACGTACCTCTTCATCGCGGCCTTCGGCGCGATGCTCGTGACCGGCGTCGTGCGACTACTCACCGGCGACATCGCGGGCGCGACCCTCGCCACGTCCGTCGCGCCCCGCCACGACGTCGAGGCCGCGCAGGCGATGGGCCTCTTCCTGGTGCTGCGCGCCTTCTCCTCCGGCGCCACCGCCCTCACGGGCGTCGAGGCGATTGCGAACGGTGTGCAGGCGTTCAAGCCGCCCGAGTCACGCAACGCGGCCGCGACGATGGTGTGGATGGCGGTCATCCTCGGTACCTTCTTCGTCGGCGCCACCTTCCTCGCGGTCCGCTTCGGCATCGTGCCGACCGAAGAGGAGTCTGTCATCTCGCAGGTCGGCCGGCTCGCCTTCGGCGGCGAGAACGTCCTGTACTACGCGTTGCAGGCCGCGACCGCGACGATCCTGGTGCTCGCCGCCAACACCGCGTTCAACGGCTTCCCGCTGCTCGCGTCGATCCTCGCGCGCGACGAGTACCTGCCGCGCCAGTTCGCCTTCCGCGGCGACCGCCTGGCGTACTCGTTCGGCATCGTCGTGCTTGGTGTGATCGCGGTTGCACTGCTGATCGCGTTCCAGGCCGACACGCACCGCCTGATCCCGCTGTACGCCATCGGCGTGTTCGTCGCGTTCACGCTCTCGCAGTCGGGCATGGTGCGCCGCGGCCGGCGCGTGCGCGCGCGCGGCTGGCAGCGCGCGGTGGTCATCAACGCCTTCGGCGCGGTGGTCACGGGCGCCGCGGCGCTCGTGATCGCGTACACGAAGTTCGTGCTCGGCGCGTGGATCGTGCTGGTCCTGATCCCGCTGCTCGTGTTCGGGCTCTACTCGATCAACCGCCACTACGCGTTCGTGCGCCGCCGGCTCGCGCTCCCGTCCGGCGCGATCGTACCGCGGCTCCGCCAGCCCAGCGACCGCCCCGTGATCGTGCCCGTCGGCGAGATCAACCTCGCCGTCGTCCGCGCGGTCGCCTTCGCCACTGAGATCTCGAGCAATGTCATCGCGCTCCACGTCGTCATCGACGAGCAATCCGACACGAGCGACGTCGAAGCGGAGTGGGAAGCGCGCTTCCCGCACGTCCCGCTCGCCATCCTTGACTCGCCGTACCGCACCTTCCAGGCGCCCTTCATGGCGTACATCGACGCGCTCAACGTGCCGGACGACGTTCCGCTCACGGTCGTGCTGCCGGAGTTCGTCGCGGTGCACTGGTGGCAGGGTTACCTGCACAACCGCGCCGCCGCCCGGCTGCGCGAGGCGCTGCGCCACCGCTCCAACACGGTGGTCGTGAGCGTCACCCAGCAGCTCGAGGACGAGCACACCGCACCCGACACCTAGCCGGCGGCGGCGGCCGCCCGCCGGACGCGGCGCCGTGGGTGCGCGCCGCCACCGCTGCTAGGGCTTCGCCTCGATCTTCCCGCAGGCGACCAGCGGTCCAGTCGCGGCTGGGGTGCTCTGGTGGATCGCTATGAAGTGCACGTCTTCGGCGAAATGGACCAGCCGCAACGTGACGAAGTTCGTCACGCTCGTGCCGGCGCCGTCGGCGGCCGCGGTAAACGCGGTCAATGGGCCGTGCTTCTCGCCCGCGCCGTCACAGTTGTTGTGGTAGATGTATGCCGTGTAGTTCCCGGCGGCCAGCCCCTGCATCGTCACCGAGATCTTGCTGCCGGCGTCGCTGGGCACGAGCTCGGCCGTGCCCGCCGCCTTGCCCCCGCCCTGCGCCGCAAGCGTCGCCACGAGCCCGGTGGGGTCCGGCACCGGCGTGCGCACGCTGCCGAGGCTGCCCACCTGCATCCCGCCGCTGGTCGTCGTGTCGCGCTTCGCACAGCCCACCGCCGCCCCGGCGAGTAGCACGATGGCGAGGCCCAGCGCTGCGCTCTGCCAGTTCCTTCGCACGTTCGGATCCTTCCCTAAGCGGGCGCCCCCGCGTGCTGGGGAGGCATGGCACGGAAGCCTATCACACACGCGTTCAGCGCGTGCCGGTCGAACGTCACTACGCCGCCGCCGCCCGCGCGGATGTGCCGCGCGCGCTCAGCTCGCCACGTGCGCCCCAAACCAGCGCAGCGTGCGCTGCCACGCATCCGCGGAGGACGGCTCGTGGTACGCCGCGCCGTGGTTGAAGAACGAGTGGCCGGCCCCCTCGTAGATGCGGAAGTCGTTCGCCACGCCGTTGCCCTGCAGCGCGTCGCGCAGGGCCAGCACCTTGTCCTGCGGGATGTAGTCGTCCAGCGCCCCGTACGAGCCCATCACCGGGATGCGGATCGCCGCCGCCTGGTCCGGCGTCGGCATGTTGCCGCTGTAGAAAGCATGCGCCGCGTCCACCTGCGACGTCGGCCGCATCGCCGTGCTCAACACCAGCCCACCGCCCATGCAGAAGCCGATGCAGCCCACCTTGCGCGCCCCGCGCGCCGCCTTCAGCCAGCCGATCACCGCGTCGATCTCGCGCGCCGCCACGTCCTGCTCCAGCGACATCGCCAGCTTTTGCGCCTCCGCCGGCTCGTTCGCGACCGTGCCATGGTACAGGTCCGGCGCGAACGCCGCGTACCCCTCCGCCGCGAAGCGGTCCGCGATCGAGCGGATGTCGTCGTTCAGCCCCCACCACTCCTGCAGCACCACTACCGCGCCCCGCGCCCCGCCGCCGCCCGGCGGCTCTGCGAGGTAGCCGTTCACGCGCACGCCGTCGCGCTCGATCGTTTGTTCCGAACCGGCCATCGCTGCCCCCTCAGTCCTGTCACGCGGCGATCGACCCGGAGTATAGCGGCAGCTCGCGCGCGCTCGTGGCCCGCCCCACGCCTGCCGCGTACGATGGCGGCCACCGGCTGGTAAGCGGAGGCGCGATGACGACGTCCGATCCGTCCCCCCTCGTCGGCATCGTCATGGGCTCGCGCTCCGACTGGGACACCATGACGCACGCCGCCGAGACGCTCGATGCGCTCGCCATCCCGTACGAGTCGCGCGTTGTGTCCGCGCACCGCACGCCGGACCTGCTGTTCGAGTACGCGACCGGCGCCGAGGCGCGCGGCCTGCGTGTGCTCATCGCGGGCGCCGGCGGCGCCGCACACCTGCCGGGCATGACCGCAGCGAAGACGCCGTTGCCCGTGCTCGGCGTGCCCGTCGAGTCGCACGCGCTGCGCGGCGTCGACTCGCTGCTGTCGATCGTGCAGATGCCGGCCGGCATCCCGGTCGCCACGCTCGCCATCGGGCGCGCGGGCGCGATCAACGCCGCGCTGCTCGCCGCCGCGATCCTCGCGCCGCTCGACCCGCGCATCGCGTCCGCGCTGCGCGCCTGGCGCGCCGCGCAGACGCAGGCCGTGCTCGACGCGCCCGATCCGCGCGCGCAACCGTAGCGAGGCCGATCCCATGCTCGTCGGCGTGCTCGGCGGCGGCCAGCTCGGGCGCATGCTCGCGCTCGCCGGCTACCCGCTTGGCCTGCGCTTCCGCGTGCTGGACCCTGTCGCCGAGGCCGCCACCGACGGCGTCGCCGAGCGCGTGCGCGGCGGCTACGACGACGCGGCCGCGCTCGACGCGTTCGCGGCCGGTCTCGACTGTGCGACGTACGAGTTCGAGAACGTGCCCGTTTCGACCGTGCAGGCGCTCGCGGAGCGCGGCGTGCGCGTCTTCCCCGGCGAGCGCGCGCTCGCACTCACCCAAGACCGCCTGCTCGAGAAGCGCTTCCTGCGCGAGCTCGGCGTCGCCACCGCCGGCTTCGCGCCGATCGACGGGCCAGCCGACGTGGCCCGCGCGGTAGCGCACGTGGCGCTGCCCGCGATGCTGAAGAGCCGCCGCCTGGGCTACGACGGCCGCGGCCAGCGTATCGTGCGCGAGCCCGCAGACCTCGAAGACGCTTGGCAGACGCTCGGCGCCGTGCCGCTGATCGCCGAGGCGTTCGTGCCGTTCGCCCGCGAGCTCGCACTCGTCGCCGCGCGCGCCGCCGACGGCGCGGTCGCGTGCTACCCGCTGATCGAGACGCACCACCGCGACGGCATCCTGCGGCTTGCGCTCGCGCCGGCGCCGCGCGTCTCGGCCGCGCTGCAGGCTGCCGCCGAAGCGATCGCCACGCGCGTGCTCGCAGCACTCGATTACGTCGGCGTGCTCGTAGTCGAACTGTTCGATCGCGACGGGCAGCTGGTTGTTAACGAGCTTGCACCGCGCGTGCATAACTCTGGGCACGGCACGATCGAGGGCGCGCACACGAGCCAGTTCGCGCAGCACCTGCGCGCCGGACTCAGCCTGCCGCTCGGACCGGCGACGCTCACCGGACACAGCGCGATGCTGAACCTGATCGGCGGGGCGCCGCCGTTGCACGCGCTGCTGCGCGTGGACCCGCGCGCGCACGTGCACCTCTACGGCAAGCAGCCGCGCCCCGCGCGCAAGCTTGGCCACGTCACGTTGCTCGCGCCGGATGCCGCGACGCTCACGGCCCGCGTCGAAGCGTTTGCCGCCGCGACGGGTATCGCGCTGCAGGCGTAGCGCCGTGCGCTTACGCGCAGCTCCACGGCGCGAACGAGCCGCCCGCGCGCGCCCACACGATGTACGCCGCCTCTAGGTTGTCGTCGAGCGCGAACAGGTCGAGCGGCACCGAGAACCGATGCGAGCGGTGGATCTGCATCACGCCGTACGTGGTGCCCCGGAGCCGACCGCCTGGTTGTCGAACGTGTCCTTGTACCCGTCGCGGTTGGTGTCCGAGCCGGACTCGCAGCCGGCGATCGAGATGATGCGGGGCCACAGCTCGACGGGCCAGCTGCTGCGCGCGAGCGCGCTCTCGAGGTTCGCGAGCGTCGCGTAGCGCCCACCCGCCGGCGCCGCTGCAGCAGGGGCTGCTGCGGGGGCGGG
>VGPB01000039.1 GCA_016875695.1 Chloroflexota bacterium
GGGGCCGAGCTCGGCGGCGAGGCGGGCAGCGGCGGGGCCGGGGCTGGCCCAGGCGGTGGCGGGGCGGAACTCGGTGACCTGCGCGCGGAGCGCGTCGACGTTCGTGCCGGCGGCGAGCGCGACGACGCGGAAGCGAGCGGGCAGCGCGCGTACGACCTGGAGCGTCTGCTCGCCGATCGAACCCGTGGAGCCGAGGATAGCGAGCCCGATCAGCGAGTTGCCCACTGCACGAACCAGTATAGCAACGGCCCCGTGGCGAGCAGCGAGTCGAGGCGGTCGAGCAGGCCACCATGGCCGGGCAGGAGGTGCGAGGTGTCCTTGACGTGCATCGCGCGCTTGAGCGCGGACTCGACGAGGTCGCCCGCGATGGCGGCGAGCGGGAGCAGCAGGGCGAGCGGGGCGAGCCACCACCCTGCGCGCAGGGTGTCGACGAGGCGGTCAGGCGCGAAGCCGGGACGCGCCTCGGCGGGAAGCAGCAGCACGAGGGCCACGGTGGCGACCGCGCCGGCGGCGAGGCCGCCGGCGGCGCCTTCCCACGTCTTGTGCGGCGAGATGCGCGGGACGAAGAGGTGGCCGCCGAACAGACGGCCGACTGCGTACGCGCCGGTGTCAGTGGCGAAGGTGGCGGCGAGCGCGACGAGCACCCACGCGCGGCCGTCGTAGCCGTTGCGCAGCAACAGCCAGTGCGTGCCGAACGCTGCGAGGTAGAGCACGCCGCCGAGCCACCACGCGGGCGCGGGCACGGCGAACGGCACGGTCTGGGGCGCGACGCGCGCGGCGTAGGTGTCGTCGGGCGTGCGGAACCAGAGCAGCACGCCGAGCGTGAGCGCGGCGACGGCCATCAGCCCGAGGAGCGAGCGCTCCGGGAGCTCATCGAGCGTGCGCGCGGTGGCGGCGAAGAGCGCGACGGTGACGGCGGCGGCGACGCGGACCTCGGTGGTGGAGCGCTCGCCGGGTAGCGCGGCGCGCACGAACTCGAAGGCGACGACGGCGAGGGCGAGCGTGACGAGCGCGCCGAAGACAGGCTCGGGCCCCGCGAGCGCGAGCGCGAGCAGCGGCAGGCCGACGGCGGCGACGGCGAGGCGCTGGCGCAGCACTACGCGCTGCCGCTCACGCTCGGGCTGCTCGCAGGGCGAGGCAACGGGAAATGCGGACCGCGGCCGACAGCACGTTCAACACGCAAGAGTCGAGCGTGGCGGGGAGCTGGCGACGGCCCTCCGGGCCGAAGGGACCCATCCGCCCGCCCTTTCTCGTGTGGGGGCGAAGCCCCCACGCCCGCAATGACTCCCGGCGAACGCCTGGGCCGGAGAGCGCACGGCGGGTGGAGGGGGAGGCGCTCGCCGCAGGCACCGCTGCCCGCGGGGCGGGGCGAGGGGTGAGGGGCGGCGGCGGGGCAGGCGGCGGGACGGCCGCGCTCAGACCTCAAGGAGCTCGCGCTCTTTGCCCTTCGTCAGCTCGTCGATGCGCTCGCCGAACTGATGGGTGAGCTTTTCGACGGACTCGAGCTGGTGGCGTTCTTCATCCTCGGGCAAGTCCCCGGCGCGAAGCTCCTTGCGCAGCTCCTCGACGGCGTGGCGGCGCACGTTGCGCACGGCGACGCGTGCTTCCTCGGCGCGGGCGTGCACCTGCCTGGCAAGCTCACGGCGACGCTGCTCGGTGAGTGGCGGTACCGGCAGGCGGATCAGCCGACCGTCGTTGGAGGGGTTGATGCCGAGGTCGCTGGTCTGGATGGCTTTCATGATCGAGTTCATCGTGCCCTGGTCCCAGGGCTGCACGGTAAGCAGGTGGGGCTCGGGCGCAGCGAGCGTCGCGAGCTGGTTGAGCGCCATGCTCTGGCCGTAGTGCGCCACGGGCAGGTGCTCGATCAGCGCGGTGGACGCGCGGCCGGTGCGGACGGTGGCGAGGTTATTGCGGAACGCCTCGACGGCCTTCTCCATGCGGTCTTCGGCGTCGAGCAGGACGTCGTCGCTCATGGGTAGCGACCCTTCGGGATGCCGGCGCGCCCTAGGCGGCGCCACCGAGCGCGAAGCGCGCGAAGCGGGCAACGCGCACGTTCTCGCCAGTCTGCGCGATCACCTCCTGGATCAGATCCTGGATGGTGCGGCTGCCGTCCTTGATGAACGACTGCGTGAGCAGCGCCTGCTGCTCGGGGTCGCCGACGACGTCGGCGGGGAGCTCGTCGACGGTGAGCGCGAGCGGCGTCATCGCGGCGACCTGCATGGCGATGTCGCGGGCGAGCTGGCGAAAGGTGTCGGTGCGGGCGACGAAGTCCGTTTCGCAGTTCAGCTCGACGAGCGCACCGATGCGGCCGCCGACGTGGATGTACGCCTCGACGGTGCCCTGCCCGGTGCTGCGCTCGGAGCGCTTGGCGGCGGCGGCCATGCCGCGCTCGCGCAGCAGGCGGCGCGCCTGCTCGAAGTCGCCGGACGCCTCTTCGAGGGCGCGCTTGGCGTCCATGACGCCGGCGCCGGTGGCCTCGCGGAGGCGCTTCACGTCGTTGACCGTGACCACGTGTTGCTCCTTATGTAACGCCTGCTGCGCGCCCCGGGGGACGCGGCCCGGCGCGTTCGGGGGTCGAGGCTACGCCGGGGTGGCGTCGGCCTCGCGCTCGACCTCGCCGTAGGCCAGGCCCTCAATGCATGCATCGGCGACGCGGGCGGCGATCAGCTGGATCGAGCGGATCGCGTCGTCATTGGCGGGGATCGGGAAGTCGATCGTGTCGGGGTTGGCGTCGGTGTCGCACATGGCGACGATCGGGAGGCGCATGTTGTTGGCCTCGTTGACGGCGATCGCCTCCATAGTGGGGTCGACGATGAAGAGCATGCCGGGCAGGCGCTCCATGTTGCGCAGGCCGCCGAAGGCGCGCCGCATGCGCTCGTACTCTTTGCCGAGCAGCAGGCGCTCCTTCTTGGTCATGCGCGCGTCGTCGTCGCCGCTGTTGAAGCGCGCCTCGAGCTCCTTGTAGTAGGCGATGCGGCGGGCGATAGTGCCCCAGTTGGACAGCGTGCCGCCAAGCCAGCGCGAGGTGACGTAGGGCATGCCGGCACGCGTCGCCTCGATGCGCAGCGTCTCGCGGGCCTGCTTCTTCGTGCCGACGAACAGCACCTGCTGCCCGGAGGAGGCGACGGCGCGCACCTGCTGCAGCGCCTGGTCGAGCAGCGGCACGGTCTTGCCGAGGTCGAGGATGTGGATGCCATGGCGCTCGGTGAATATGAAGGGCCGCATGTGCGGGTTCCAGCGGCGGGTCTGGTGTCCGAAGTGGACGCCGGCCTCCAGCAGCTGCCGCATGGTCACGCCTGCCGCCACGGGGCCCTCCCTGATGCCCGCGAACGCGGGCGATGCTCGCATGTGTGCCACGCAGCGCGGCGCGGTGCTACACGCGCAAGCGCCGGCCGGTCCTCGGGCCGCTCAGTATACCGAGGGGCGGCGCACAGGGGCCAGTGCGGCGGCTCGCCGCGGGCCCTCGGACCCCTCACTCCCCGTCCCCCCTCTTCCCGCGGGGCGGGGCGAGGGGGAGCGCGGACGCTCGCGCGCTGCGTTGCCCGGCGTGGCGGGGCGCGCCTACACTCGGACGCCGGGTGGGTATGCGCGCGCGTGCAGCGCGCGGGAGGTGCCGGGTGCCGCTGTACGACTACCAATGCGAGGCGGGCTGCCGCTACGAGAAGCGCGAACCGTTCGGGTCGCCTCCACAGCAGCCGTGCGACCAATGCGGGAAGCCCGCGCGGCGGCTGCTGAACGCGCCGCCGATCGTGTTCAAGGGCTCCGGCTGGTACAAGACGGACTCGACGCGCTCGCTGCGTGACGGCGTCGACGCGCTGCCGGACAGCGACGACGGCGCGAGCGACGGGGGCGCGGCCGAGCCGGCTGCGCCGGCGAAGACGGCGGCGAAGAAGGCGACGAAGGCGACGAAGGCGAAGGCAACAGCAAAGCGGGCCGAGGCACCCCCCGCCGCGACTCCCGCGGCCGGCGCCGACGACTAGCGCGACAAGACGCTGGCGGCGGTCCGTCATACCGACGGTGCGCGCGGTGCTGCAGCGCGTGACCGCGGCAGAGGTGCGCGCGGACGCAGCGCTGGTCGCGCGCATTAAGCGGGGGCTGCTCGCGTACGTCGGCGTCGCGGTGCAGGACGGCGTGCCTGACGTGGCGTGGCTCGCGCGGAAGATCGCGGAGCTGCGGCTGTTCCCGGACCCTCACCCCCTCCCCCTCACCCAGGGGGAGAGGGGAGTTGAGTACTCGGAGGGCGCGCGGTCGATGGAGCGCTCGGTCGTCGACGCGGGCGGCGCGGTGCTGCTGGTGTCGCAGTTCACGCTACTTGCCGACACGCGGCGCGGACGGCGGCCGTCGTTCACGGAGGCGGCGCCGCCTGCGCAGGCGACGGCGCTGCTCGACACGCTGGCCTCGACGCTGCGCGCGCGGGGGATCGAGGTGGCGACGGGCCGCTTCGGCGCACACATGCGGGTGGAGGCTGTGAACGACGGACCGGTGACGATCGTGCTGGACAGCGCGGCGCGGTAGGGAAGCCCAGCTCTCACCCGGGGTGAGGTGGATGGTGTGGCCCTGACCCCGAGGCAGTGTCGGCGCCGTAAGGCCCTCACCCCCGGCCCCTTTCCCGGAGGGAGAGGGGTGTCGGTGGCGCACCGGCAGCGATCTATAGCGCGAGGAGTGCGGCGCCGCAGGCGACGGCGTCTTGCACGCGGTCGGCGGTGAGCGCGGCGTTGGCGTCGGCGCTGGTGTCGAGCACGGCGCCGGGGAGCGCGCCGGCGTAGACGTCGCGCGTGAACTCGGCGTGGAGCGCGCGCACGCGGTCCGGGACGCTCACGCTGCGGCCGCGGTCGCGGGCGAGCGTGACGTCGAGGGCGGGCAGCAGGGTGACGAGGTGCACGTGCGCGCCGGCGAGCTGCGCGCGATAGGTGACGAGGTCGACCGGCTGCGCGACGTCGTCGATGACGACGGCGTAGCGCGCGGCGATGCATCCGCGGGCGATGGCGCAGGCGTTACGCACGGCGAGCGCGCGCTGCTCGACGGCCTGCGGGTCGCCAAGCCATGGGTCGCGGTGGCCGGCCTTGATCATCGCGCGCAGCAGGTCGACCTCGACGTGGGCCATGCGGTCGAAGCGCTCGCAGAGCGCCTCGGCGACGGCGGTCTTGCCGGCGCCGGCGGGGCCGCTGACGAGGATGATCTGCTGCATCGAGGGCCAGCGTAGCGCGGGTTGTCGGAACCCTCACCCCCCGGCCCCCTCTCCCCGGCCAGCCCTCACCCCCGGCCCCTCTCCCCCGGGGAGCCCTCACCTCCCCCGACCCCCTCTCCCCGTTCCGGGGCGAGAGGGAGCCGGAGCGGGCGGTTACTGCGCGGCGATCTCGAGGGAGATGTCGAGCGCGGGGGCGGAGTGGGTGATGCGGCCGACGGAGATGAGGTGCACGCCGGTGGCGGCGATCTCGCGCACGTTGTCGAGGTTGACGCCGCCGGAGGCCTCGAGCACGCGGCCGTCGCCGCCGAGCGACTGGACGGCGGTGCGCAGCTGGTCCGGGGTCATGTTGTCGAGCAAGATGACATCGACACCGGCGGCGACCGCGAGCAGCGCGGTGGCGACGTCGGTGACCTCGAGCTCGATGCGCAGGGTGTGGGGCGCCGACATGCGCGCCTCGCGCACGAGCTCGTCGACGGAGATGCCGCGCTTGAGCGCGGCGGCGATGTGATTGTCCTTGATGAGCACGCCGTCCTCAAGCGTGTTGCGGTGGTTGCGGGCGCCACCGACGCGCACGGCGTAGCGCTCGAGGTCTCGCAGGCCGGGGGTGGTCTTGCGGGTATCGACGATCTGCGCGGGCCCGCCCTCGGCGGCGCGGTCGACGAAGCGGCGGGTGAGCGTGGCGATGCCGGAGAGGCGCTGCAGGAAGTTGAGCGCGACGCGCTCGGCGGAGAGCAGGGGCGCGAGGGGGCCGCGGACCTCGGCGGCGATGTGACCGGCCTCGACGGAGGAGCCGTCGGCGGCGAGCACGTCGAGCTCGATGGCGGGGGACATGGCGGCGAAGACGGCGGCGACGACGTCCATGCCGCAGATGACGCCGTCGGTCTTGACGAGGAAGGCGCCGTGGCCCTGCTGGTCGGGGGGGATGGTGGCGCGGGTGGTGACGTCGTGCCAGGCGCGGTCCTCGGCGAGGGCGCGGCGGGCGAGGTCGGCGACGGTGGTGGGGTCGGGGGGGAGCACGGCGTCGTGCATGGTTGTCCTTTGGGCTGGTGGCCGGGCAGGGCCATTGTGCGGGCGTACGCCGCGTAGCGGCACGCAGGGGCGGGCATGCCGCGGATCGCTCAGTTGCGGGGGAGGCGCATACTCACCCATAGGGTGATAGTGGAAGTGCACTTCCGCGGCCGCGCACTGCGGCGCCACTACGAGCGCAGCGCCGAGGCGGCGCGCGGATGGGGGCCGGAGGTCGGGCGGCGCTACGTCGAGCGGGTGGGCGTCCTGATGAGCGCCGAACGAGTGGCGGACCATACGCTGCGGGCGCTCGGACTGCATCCGCTCACCGGGGACCGCGCGGGGCTGCACGCGCTGCGGTAGACGGACCAGGTGCGTCTCGTGTTCCGCATCAACGACGCGCGCACGGTCACGGTGTGGGAGGTGGTTGACTACCATGGCTAGGAAGCAGGCGCGAGTCGAATCGGATCTCGCGGTTCATCCTGGTGAGTTGCTGGCGGAGGAGCTGGCCGCGCGAGGCATGACGCAGCGCGCGCTGGCCGAGGCGATGGGACGGCCGCCGCAGGTCGTGAACGAGATCGTCCGCGGGCGTAAGGCGATCACCGCGGAGACCGCGCTACAACTGGAACGCGTGCTCGACACGCCGGCGTATCTCTGGGTGAACCTGCAGGCGCAATACGAGCTGGCACGCGCACGAGCGGACTGGCTTGCCTCCTGAACCGCCGCCGGTTATCCCGCCCGCCAGACGAGGTGGCGGCGCCACTCATCGCGCGGGGCGGGGAAGTCGATGCGGTAGTGGGCGCCGCGCGATTCTTCGCGGAGCAGGGCGGCTTCGGCGGCGAGGCGGGCGGTGGTGATGAGCGCGCGCAGCTCGTAGCTCTCGCGTGACTCGGGGGCCGCTCGGGAGCCCTCACTCCCCGGCCCCCTCTCCCCGTTCCGGGGCGAGGGGGAGCCTGAGCCAGCAGACGGGGCACTCGCGGCGGTCGCCGCGTCCCAGCGAGCGAGGGTGCGGGTGGCCTCCTCGAGGCCGGCGCGGTCGCGCTCGATGCCGACGCAGCGCCACATGAGCGCGCGCAGGTCGTCGGCGGTGGGGGGCGGGCCGTCGGGGACGGGCGGCGGGAGCGGGCGCGCATCGGCGGTGAGGGCGAGGAGCGCGGCGGGCGCGCGCGCTTCGGCGTCGACGTGGTGCGCAGCGTCGGCGTGCACGCTGTCGTTCATGCGATCGAGCGCGCGCTGCACGGCGCGCTTGGCGAAGATCACGGTTTCGAGCAGGGAGTTGCTAGCGAGACGGTTCGCGCCGTGCACGCCTGTGCACGCGACTTCGCCGACGGCGTACAGGCCCTCGATGGTGGTCTGGCCCCAGACGTCGGTGCGCACGCCGCCCATGGTGTAGTGCGCGGCGGGTGAGACGGGGATGCGGTCGCGCGCGAGGTCGAGGCCGCCCTCGGCACAGCGCGCGTAGATCTGCGGGAAGCGCGCGGCGAGCCAGCCAGGATCGCGGCCCGTGATGTCGAGCAGCACGTGGTCGACGCCGGTTGCGGCCATCTCGCGCTGCGCGGCGCGCGCGACGACGTCGCGCGGCGCGAGCTCAGCGAGCGGGTGGTAACGCGGCATGAAGCGCTCGCCGTCGGCGTTGTAGAGCAGCGCGCCCTCGCCGCGCACGGCCTCCGAGATGAGGAAGATGGAGTGGCCGAGCAGGCGCAGCGCGGTGGGGTGAAACTGCGTGAACTCGAGGTCCGTGATCTCGGCGCCGGCGCGGTAGGCCAGCGCGATGCCGTCGCCGGTAGCGACCTCCGGGTTGGTGGTGAAGCGGTAGAGCTGGCCGGCGCCGCCGGTGGCAAGCACGACGGCGTACGCGTGCACGCGGTCGGTGCGCAGCGCGCGCCAGTCGAACACGTCGATGGCCATGACGCGGTTGGCGTCGATGACGAGGCCAGCAGCGAGCGTGTGCTCGACGACGGTGACGCCCTCGCGGCGCGCGAGACCGGCGAGCGAGAGCTCGATCTCGAGGCCGGTGGCGTCGCCGCCGGCGTGCAGGATGCGCGGCGCGGAGTGCGCAGCCTCGCGGCCGAGCGCGACCTCGCCGTCGGTGGCGTCGAAGCGCACACCGTAGCGCACGAGATCGGCGATGCGGTCGGCGGCCTCGACGGTGAGTACGCGCGCGGCGTGCTCGTCGACGAGGCCGGCGCCGGCCTCAACGGTGTCGCGCCAGTGCGACTCGGCGCTGTCGTCGTGCCCGACGGCGGCGGCGATGCCGCCCTGGGCGTAGCGCGTGTTGGCATCGTCGATGGAGCCCTTAGTGACGACGAGCACGCTCATGCCCTGCTCGTGCGCCTGGAGCGCGGCGTAGAGGCCGGCGATGCCGGAGCCGATGACGGCGAGGTCGAAGCGGGCGCCGTCGAGGGTCACGCGCCCTCCAGCTCGCCGCCGTCCACGGATAGGGGGCGGCCCTGCGGGCCGGAAGACCCACCCACCCGCCCTTCTTCCTGCGAGGGGCTGCCTCCCTCGCGCTCCCCGGCAGCCTCGCGCTGCTGACCGCGGGCGCCCTCACTCCCCGGCCCCCTCCCCCCGGGACAGGGCGAGGGGGGGTCGGATGAGTCGGAGGCGATGGGGGTGGGCTCGTAGGCGTGGATGGCGGCGGCGATGGCGAGCCAGTCGGCGGGGGTCTCGGCGCGGCCGGACTGCGCGTTGACGCAAGCGTACCGGTGAGCGATGCGCGCGACGAGCGCGCCGGAGCTCGCGGCGGCGAGCTCACACTCGAAGCGCAGGCGGCCGGCGCGCGCCTCGGTGCAGCGCAAGCGCACGATCGCGGCGTCGTCCCAGCGCAGTGGGCCGAGGTAGCGCATCTCGCTGTACGTCTGGAAGCGCAGCACGTCGCGGTGCGAGGGGACGCCGGCGGCGGTGTCGTACGCTTCGAGCACGATCTCCGTGAGCGCGAGCATCACTCCGCCGTGGAAGAAGGGGGTGCCGCCGAAGCTGCCGGTATCGCGCACCGGCAGGCGCAGCTCGAAGCGGAAAGCGCCGGTCGTCAACGGCCTCGCCCTGCAGAGACGGAGCTGAGGACGGCCCTCCGGGCCGGGGGACCCGCCAACCCGCCCTCTTTAATGCGAGGGGCTGCGCCCCTCGCGCTCCCTGCGGGATCCCACGCAGCAAGGAGCGGCGCACCAGGCGCTACATGAGGTTCACGGAGGCGCCACATGCGGCGATCGGGGCGCCCACGCGTGTCTGCGGATTCATGTCGTGTGCGAGGGCGTGGGTGTGAACCTCGGCAAGCCGCCCGCGAGGCTAGCCGCCCGCAAGAGCCCTCACCCCCGGGCCCCCTCTCCCCTTTCGGAGGCGAGGGGGAGGCGGATCCAGGTGCTGGCGAAGCTGTCACGTCGCGCGTCAGCGGAGCGTGAGCATGCGCTCGAGGGCGACGCGCGCGTGCTGCTTCACGTCGTCGGGAACGGCGATGCGATTGACGACCTCACCGCGCACGAGCGACTCCATCACCCACACGAGGTACGCGGGGTGCACGCGGTACATCGTCGAGCAGGGGCAGACCACGGGGTCGAGGCAGAACACGGTCCTGTCGGGGTGCTCCTTCGCGAGGCGGGAGACGAGGTTGATCTCGGTGCCGACGCCGATCGGCGCGTCGGCGGGCGCCTTCGCGACGTAGTCGGCGATGAAGTTGGTGGAGCCGTTGGCGTCGGCGGCCTGCACGACCTCGAAGCGGCACTCGGGGTGCACGACGATGCGCACGCCGGGGTAGCGCGCGCGCGCCGCCTCGATCTGGGTAAGCGAGAAGCGCTGGTGCACGGAGCAGTGGCCCTGCCAGAGGATGACGCGCGCGCGGTCGAGCGCGGCGGCGTCGAGGCCGCCGCGGCGGCCGGCGGGCTGGCGCCAGTTCCACAGCGCCATCTCCTCCAGCGGGATGCCCATGGCGTGCGCGGTGTTCCGGCCCAGGTGCTGGTCCGGGAAGAAAAAGACCCGGCGCCCGCGCTCGAACGCCCACGCGAGCACCTTCGCGGCGTTGGAGGAGGTGCAGACGATGCCGCCGTGCTCGCCGCAGAAGGCCTTGAGCGAAGCGGCGGAGTTCATGTAGGTGACGGGGATGATGTCGCCGGTGCCGCCGAAGTGCTCGCCGAGCTCGCGCCAGACGGAGCGCACATCGGGGTCGGACGCCATGTCGGCCATGGAGCAGCCGGCCTCGATGTTCGGCAGGATCACGGTCTGATGTGGGGCGCGCAGGATGTCGGCGGCCTCGGCCATGAAGTGGACGCCGCAGAAGACGATGTACTGTGACTGCGGCCGCGAGGCGGCGTACTGGGCGAGCATGAACGAGTCGCCGCGCTCGTCGGCGAACTGGATAATGTCCTCGCGCTGGTAGTGGTGGCCGAGCACGACGACGCGCTCGCCGAGCGTGGCGCGCGCGGCGCGCACGCGGGCGACGAGCTCCTCGGCGCCGAGGTGCCAGTACGCCTCCGGGATCGCGCGCTGCCAGGAGCCGAACGCGACTTCCTGGTCGAGCGGCACGGTGTCGATACCGGTGTCGGTCTCGCACTGCAACTGGGGCAGCGGACCGGCGACCGGGGTGAGCAGGTCGATGGCCATGGGTGGCCTCCTCGGTGATGGTGGATAGTTAGCGTACGACATACGCAAAGTGTGTCGCGTAAAGGGTACGCGAGGGGTGGGGGCGGGTCAATGCGGGGGTGGCGTCCCACCGTCGCTGCCTGGCCGCGCTACGCTAAGGCCCGTCCGGCCCGAGCGGGACGAGTCGGATCCTGGGCTGATTGCCCGCCGGCATCGCGGGCAGCCGGCGACAGTTTCGATCGCAGCCGCTCAACGACGAGGGCGGCGAGGGGAGTTGGTAATGGGCACGAGACGAGTCGTCACCGGTCACTCACCAGCCGGTAAGGCTGTCGTCGCCAGCGACACGATCGTTGACCCGGTCACGACTCCGTTCAGCCCGGGACGCGAATCCTACACGCTGTGGGGCGGCGACGTGGCGCCTCGGTTCCCCGACGACGGGTCCAAGCCCCCGTTCTCGATGTTCTTCCCGCCGGTGGGCGGATTCCGCTTCGGTCTGTTCGTGTTACCGCCGGACCGAACACCGGTGGACCTGGCCGGCGTCGACGTCGATGCAGCGATGCAGGCGTATGACGCAGCGATGCCAGGGCTTGCGAGCTACATGGAGCCGGGCAGCCCGGGCATGCACACGACCGACACGATCGACTACGAGTACGTGGTGTCGGGGCGGTGCATCCTCGAGTTGGACGACGGTGTGACGGTCGAGCTCCGCCCGGGCGACACGGTGGTGCAGAACGGAACGCGTCACGCGTGGAGGAACCCGTTCGATGAACCGTGCACGCTCGTGCTGGTGCTGATTGGGGCGCAGCGGGCTCATTGACCGCGCGGCTCAGCCCCGCTACAGGAACACGGGCTCGCGCGTCGTGAAGGCGTAGAGCAGCGCGGGGCGATGCGCGCCGTCGCGGCGCTGCTCGCCCGTCGCCGCGATCAGGCCCGTCGCGAGCATGCGTTTGCGGAAGTTGCGGCGGTCGAGCGGGGTGCCGAGGACCGCCTCGTACGTCGCCTGCAGCTCGCGCAGCGTGAAGGCATCCGGGAGCAGGCCGTAGGCGATGTTGGTGTAGTCGAGCTTGGCGCGCACGCGCGCGACGGCTTGCGCGATGAGCGCGTTGTTGCGGAAGGCGAGCTCCGGCAGGGCGTCGACACGGTGCCAAGCGGGGACCCATTCGTCTGAGCTGCGCAGGCACACGCGCGCGGGCTCGACGAGCGCGAAGTAGGCGACGGCGACGCCGGGCTGCGTGGCGTCGAGGTGGGAGACGGTGAACAGCTGCTCGAGGTAGAGATCGTGCGCGCCGGTCTCCTCGACGAGCTTGGCGGTAGCGGCTTGCTCGAGCGTGGCGGTGCCGTCCCAGCGGCCGCCGGGGAGCGCCCAGCGCCCGCGCTCGGGTGCCGCGGAGCGGTGCACGAGCAGCACCTGCAGCGCGCCGTCGATGATCGCGAAGATGACGACGATGGCGGCGACGAGGGAGACGCCCTCGCCGATCGGCGGGCGATCCGGAGCCCTCACCCACAGGCCCCCTCTCCCCGCGCGGCGGGGCGAGGGGAAGCCAGAGACAGCGCCGCGGTCACACAACGGCGAGCGTGAGGTCGCCGGCGCGGCGGCCCTGCAGCGACCACGCGCTGACCTGGTCGATCGTGACGTCGACGAGCCGGCCGACGAGGCCGGCGCCCTGGAAGTGCACAATTTGGCCGCCGCGCGTGCGCCCGCTCGCGCGGCCGTCCTCCTCGCGCTCGACGAGCACCTCGACGCTGCGCGCGAGCAGGCGGCGGTTGCGGCGCTCGGTGGAGGCGGC
>VGPB01000040.1 GCA_016875695.1 Chloroflexota bacterium
CCTCCATCTCGCGGACGTGTGTCTCGGGGCACTCGTTCTCGAGGAACTCGCGGGCGGCGTTGCGCAGGAGCTCCTGGGTTTCTGTGAAGCCGAGGTCCATCGTGTCCCCCCCAATCCGCGTCGAGCCACACGAGTGTCCGCGCGAACGCCCGCCGCGCGGGCCGTTCGACGCATGCCATGGTTGCTGCGGCCGGCTGCCGTGTGAGCGCGCGAGACCGGCTGCGAACGCACCGAGTCCCTTCGGTGGCGCGACTATAGCAGGAGTTGGCGGCTTCGCGAACCGCCCGCCAGCGCCAGCGCATCGAGCGCGCGCGCGCCCACATCGACGACCAGCGCTCGCCGTTCCTGCACTTCGCCGAGGACCAGCGCGTCGCGATGGAGGTGGCGCTGTCGCGCTTCGACGACGACCTGTAGGCGCTCGAGCACAACCTGGCGGAGCAGCGCAAGGTGCTGATGCGGCTCATCGACGCGATGCGCAGCGGAGGCTTCCTGTCGGTGCGCGAGCTGCTGACCGCGCGCCACGCGCGTCTCGACGAGCCGTCGCAGGAGGGGCTGATCGACCCGATCGAGATCACGTCGCAGCTGAACGCGCTGCGCACGGAGTTGTCGCCGGAGGGCAGCGGGGCGCACCTGCAGGCGGTGGTCGCCGCTACGGACGCGGCGGACCAGCGGCTCGCCTCGGCGGGCGCGCCCGCGCCGCGCACGGTGTCGCGCACGCGCGCGGTGCAGCAGGTCGAGACGGTGACGGAAATCGCCGCCGCGGGGGAGCATGTCGCCGAGGGCTAGCGTTCGCCTCGCTCGTCTGCCTCCGGCGTCGCCTCCGGCGGCAGCGCGAAGTCCGGCACCACCACGCCCGGCGTGGGCAGCCATAGCGGTAGCGAGCCGCGCTCGGCTGCATCGATATCGACGATCCGCCCGGCGGTCAGCTCGCGCGTGAGCTCGTCCATGCGCTCGGCGCGGCGCTCGCGGGCCTCGCGCGTAAGCTCAAGCTCTTCCGCCGCGCGCTCGGCGAGCACGCGCTCCGGCGCGTCGGCGCGGCCCGGCAGGCGCGCCTCGAGGACATCGTGGGGCAGCGTGTAGTAGTGGTCGCCGAGGAACTGCAGCGGGCGCAGCTCCTTGTCGCGCATGAGCCAGCGGTCGTCGAACGCGCGTGGGTCGACGTGCACGGCGACGACGAGCGCGATGCACAGCAGGTGGTCGCCGAACGGCAGGATCTCCTGCACCGCGCACTCGACCCACGCGAGGCAGCCCGCGATGAGTGGCGCGTCGACATGCGTCGCGGCGAACGTGGCGAGCTGCGTGGCCTCGAACTTGTCGACGTCGGCGCCGGAGAGTGACGCGAGGTACTGCACGTGGTGCAGCAGCGCGCGGCCGGGCAGGCTGAGCGCGAACTGCTCGGCGTGGCTGACCATGTCGGCGGTGTGGCGCGACTGCTCGATCGCCACGGCGACGAGCGGCGGGCGCGTGGCGACCGGCATGTGCCAGGCGACCGGCATTACGTTGTCGCGACCGCGGTCGTGCGCGGTGAGCAGCGCCACGGGCCCGCCGAGCAGCAGCCGCGCCGTGGCCGTGACCGGGCGCCGCTGCAGGTGGGCGGGGGCGGGATCGCGCACGCGTCGAGTATAGGCGCTGGCGCCCCGGCGCCTCGGCGCGCTGCGCGACGCGAGCGTGAGAGCGGCTACAATTGCGGTCCGCTCGCCGCTGTGGCGAGCGCGGCCTCGGCGGCGCAACTCGATCCGGATCCGCGGACGTGACAGAGGGATGGTTGTGCGCCGCGCTGTCCTGCTCTGCATGCTGTTGTCGGCGCTGGCCTGGGGCGAGCGCCGGGAAGCGCCTCCAGCGACGCCGGCAGTGGCATCGTCGGCGGCCATCGAGCTCGCGCTGGTGCCGTCGCCCGCGGACGCGGCGGCGGTGCCCGGCCAAACGAGCTCGATCGCCGCGCTCGACGTGATCGGCGCGGATCGCTGGCGCGCGGCCGGGTTCACGGGCCAGGGCGTGCGCGTGGCGATCGTGGACACGGGGTTTGCGGGCTACACGGCGCGGCTCGGAGTGTCGCTGCCGGAGCGCGTGGTCGCGCGCTCGTTCCGCGCAGACGGGCGCATCGACGGTGGCAGCGAGCACGGGACGTTCGCCGCGCGCATCGTGAGCGCCGTGGCGCCACGCGCGGAGCTGCATCTGCTGAGCTTCGGGACAGTGGCGGAGCTCGCGCAGGTCGTGGAATACCTCGTGACGCAGCGCATCGACGTGGTGTCGTTCTCGCTCGGGTTCGTGCACAACGGGCCGGGCAACGGGACGGGGCCGCTGAACGCGGTGGTGTCGCGATCGCTGGAGGGCGGCGCGCTGTGGGCGGTGGCGGCCGGTAACTGGGCGCAGCAGCACTGGGTGGGCCCGTACCGCGACCGCGACGGCGACGGCGTGCACGAGTTCGCGAACGGCCTCGAGGAGAACGGGCGGCTGTACCGCGCCGGCGACCTGATCACGGTCTCGCTGCGCTGGGACGAGCCGTTCGGCGCGGCGTGCACGGACTTCGACATCGAGCTGTTCGGGGCCGCCGGGGAACTGGTCCGCGCCTCGAGGCTGACGCAGGCGTGCCAGGACGACCCGGTCGAGAGCCTGCAGGTGCTCGCGACGCGCGACGGGCGCTACAGCGTGCGGATCATCGAGGCGACGGCGATGCCGGGGCCGAGCGGGCCACCCGCCAGGCGGCTGGAGCTGCTGATGCTCGGCTCGCCGGACCGTGGCGAGGGACTGGAGGTGGCGGTGCCCGCGGGGTCGCTCGCCGAGCCCGCCGACCACCCGCGCGTGCTCAGCGTGGGGGCGATCAGCGCGGCCGGCGCGGGCGGCGGCGCGCCCACGGTGGCGCGCTTCTCCTCGCGCGGCCCATCAGCGGACGGGCGCGTCAAGCCGGACCTGGTGGCGCCGACCGGGCGCTTCCTGCCCGGCGGCGAGGTGACGTTCTCCGGCACGTCCGCCGCCGCGCCGCACGTGGCCGGCATGCTCGCGCTGATGCGCGAGGCCTGGCCGGCGGCGCCCGGGGCCGAGTTGCTGCGGGAGCTGCGCGCGCGCGCGCTGGACCTGGGGCCGGCAGGCCTCGACGCCGACTCTGGGGCGGGGCTCGCGCAGCTCGGCTCGCTGGAGGGGCTGGGGCCGCTGCTGCCGGCGGGCGCGGCGACCGCAGCGCTGGCGGGGCCGCTGCCGCAGGGCGAGGGCCTGACGGCGATGCGCTACCGCGGCCCGAGCGGCTACCCGCTGCGTTTCGTGCACCTGCTGCCGCTGGAGCGGCGCGTGATCGCGGTCTACCGGCTCGAGCTGCTGACGGCGCGCTTCGACCAGTACATCGTCGGTGCGCCGACGTTCGTGCAGACCTTCGACACGCTGCGTGACGGCGACCTGCTGTTCATGGTGGTCGCCGCGCCGTAGCGCACGGCGTTACGGTCGCGTGGCCGTGGGCGTTGGGGTCGGCGTGGGCGTGGCGGTGGGCGCCCCGGTCGCGGCCGGTGTGGCGGTGGCGGCGGGGTCGGCGCCGAGGAAGCGCGCGGCGGCGACTGAGCCGTCCTGCGCGGCCTGCTGGGCGGAGGCGAGCGCGGCCTCCGAGCCGGCGGTGGGCCGGACGGTGCCGAGCACGGAGCGGCCGACCGTGACGGCCTGGTGATAGCTGGCGATGGCGTCCTTGTTGACCGTTTGCGGGGCGGTCTCGATGCGGTTGGCGACGGCGGCGGTGTTCTCGGTGATGGTGCGCAGGAGCACGGCGTCGACGGGCTCGCCGCGGGCGGTGCGCTGGGCGATCTCGTCGAGGGCGACGCGTATGCGCAGCAGCTCGTCGCCGGCGGTGAGGCTGGTGCGGTTGGTGGCGACGAGGCGGGCGCGCGCGTTGTCGGCGGGGGAGTTGTCGGGGCCGCCTAGGCCGAGCGCGAGGATGAGCGCGACTGCGGCGGCAGCGGCGGTGAGCGGGGCGGCGACAAGGAGCTCGCGCCAGCGCCAGCGCGCGGGCAGCAGCGCTTCGCGCAACGGCTCACGGGGCTCGCGCGCGACGGCGGGCACGGGTCGCGGCTCGGGCTGGGCGGCGTGCTCGAGGGAGTGGAAGACGTAGGCGCGCGAGCGGGCGCGGTAGGAGCGGAAGGTGGGCGAGTCGGTGGGGTCAGGGAGGCCGTGGCGAAGCAGGCTGGCGGTGCGGATGAGCGCGGCGAGTTCGGGGTCCTGGCGGGGGTCGACGTGGGGGTCCTCGCCGGCTTCGAGGGCGGCGAGGGCCTGGGCGAGGCGCTCGGCCTCGGCGGTCTCGGCGGCGGCGTCGACGCCCTCACCCCCCGGCCCCCGCTCCCCGGGACGGGGCGAGGGGGAGTCGGAGCTGAGGAAGGCTTCGAGCTCGTCGCGCATCGCGTCGTCGGTGGGGGGGCGGTCGGTCATCGGGTCCTCGTCGCGGGGCGCTGTTCGAAGAGGGCGTCCAGCGGGTCGATTGTGTGATTGTTTGCGAGCGGTTCCGCCTGGGGGGTGGCGCCGTCGGTGCCTTCGGGACCGTTGAGCATGCGCTTGAGCTTCTGGACGCCTTTGTGCTGGAGCACTTTGACGTTGGTGAGCTGCTTGCCCAGGATCTCGGCGGTCTCCGCGATGCTGAGGCCGGAGGCGAAGCGCAGGAGGATGACCTCGCGCTGGGCGTCCGGGAGCTGGCGGACGGCGTCGAACACCTCCTCGATGGTGAGCTTGGTGACGGCGAGCTCCGCGGGGCCCCTGGCGCCGTCGCGGAGGGTACCGGCGAGCTCTGCCGATAGCTCGCTCACGGGCCCGCGCGTGGCGGCGCGGCGGTGGAACGAGACGACGTGGTTGTGGGCGATGCGGAACAGCCACGCGCCGAAGGGCACGCGCTCTACCGCATCACCGGCGGCTGCGGCCGCCTGCACTGTGCCTCCTGTCACCGCGGCTTGCGCCGCGGGCGGGCCTCCTGCGTCCGCGGCTTGCGCCGCCGGCGTGACGGGTTGCCACTGGAACCCGTCGATGGCTCCAAGGACCTTGAGGAAGATCTCTTCCGCGAGGTCCTCGGCATCGGTCTCGTTGCCGACACGGCTGAGGCAGTAGCGATACAGCCTCGGCAGGTAGGCGTCGTACAGGAGGCCCAGGGCCTCCTGTTCGCCGCGCCGGGCGCGGTCCACGAGGGCGCGCTCGACGGCGGGGTCGAGACCGGTGCGGGCAGGATGGTGTTGCGGATCGAGTTCCGGCAACGGCGGCTCCGGTGGCGTGTCCTTAGGAGTATAGCGAGAGGACGCCCGCCGTCCGCCGCTTGTCCCCGCAGGTCTCGCTGCCGAGCCAGGCCCCCCGCCTGCATAGATAGACAACACATAAGCGGCGGGGTAGGTTAACCGGTACCGGGGAATGGCGCCCCGGGGAGAAACTCGGCGAACGTAGCGTTAACCCTGTGCTGCGCGCCCCCGTTCCTCCCTGTGTACAGGAGAGGTGCGCCCGCGGGCGTGCCGACTTCGGGTGCGTGCAGCTCAGACGGTGGCCGGTGGAGGAGGTAGTGCTGGTGGCGTTTCGCTCGAGCGACGGCACCAGCACAACGGCTCCAGCGGCGACCCCGCAGGAGAGGGGGGCGACCGAGGCACGCGAGGATGCTCGTCACGCAGTGAACAGTCCAGGAGGGCTAGGCTTGAGTTTCACAAGGAAATTTGCATGGAGCGGCTCTGCCGTCCTCGTCGCGACAGTACTGTCGCTGGCGCTGATGGTTCAGTCCGCCGTCGCAGCTGTGACGCTTACTACGGCGATTTCCGGCACCGTTGCCCTGACCACGAACCTGGCCAACGGTACCGGCGTGGGCGCTGCCGTCGGCAGTCTCGTGTTGACAGAGAGTGCTGCCGCGCAGTTCGCAGTTGGCAACACGATCATTCTAAACGCACCGTCCGGCTGGAGATGGGCCGACGGAGGTGCTTTCGCCGGTACGCAGAGTCTCGCCGCATCGGGCAACGTGGGGACTATCAACACCTCGGGCTCTCAGCTGACCGTTACCATCTCGGCTGCGTCCGCTGGTGGCGCCGGTGTAGGAACACTGTCGAGCCTAGAGATGATTCCACTGACCAACGCGTCTGCCACTGGGAACATCACGCTCGACTCGACCTCGTCGGTTATCTCGAACTCCAACGTGAACGCGACGCTGTCTTCGGGTGCGGTTTTGGGGGCCGTGACGGCGGGCACGGCGTTAACTGGCCCGTACACGATCACGATCACGCCTCAAGGCTCCATAATTTCTGCAGATGGAACGAACTCGCTGGCGGTTGTGGCGGCGCTGCGGGATGCGAACTCCGCCATCGTGACGAACACGCCGGTGCTGTTTTCGGCCGGCATCGGCTGCTACACGAGCGCGTGCACGACGACGTCCACGATCTTCACCGCGAGCACCGGTAATGCGACCGCTAGCTACCGCGGCAAGGGCACGGCCGGAACCGACACGATCGTTGCCACGGTGGCGAGCCTGACCGCCGTAGGCACTCAGACCGTGAGCCTGGTTGCTCCGGTCGGCACGGCGGCAGCGTCGCAGAGCGTCACTTCGGTCACGAACAATGCGGTCGCCGCCACGACAACGACCATCGGTAATCAGTACATCACTCCGACAGCGTCGTCGGACATCACGGTCCGCGTGGTCGATGCGGCCGGCGCTGGCGTCAACTCGCAGGTCATGCTGCTCACGGTTGACAAGGGCGCGCTCGCTGGAGGGGCTGGGGCCTCCTGCACGGGCGTAACTGCGAAGTCGATCACGCAAACCACCGCGACGATCTCATCTGTCCTTGGGCGCGTGCAGGTCACGTACTGCCCGCTCTCGACGGAGCAGGGAACCGCGACTCTGACCTCGCAGAACATCTCGACCACGGCCGTGCCGAACGTGACCAGGCAACTCACGTCGGCGGGCAAGCCTGCAACCATCACGAACACGGTTGCGGGTTCGACTATCACGTCGACCGTTAAGGACGCGAACGGTGTGGTGGTCGCGAATGGGACCCCGGTCCGGTTCACGGTTTCCAGCACGGTCGGCGTGGCCTCGTCCACCTGCGCGCTGACCAGTGACGGGGCAGCGACGTCGGTCATCGCGCTTACCGGTGCGACCGGCAACGTGATCACGAGCACGGACTACGCAGAAACGGGCGCGGCCGCGACGTGCGCTTCTGCTGGTACGGAGGTCGTCTCGAGCGTCGTCAACCTGGGGGGCGCCGCGTCCGCCGCGCCCGCCGCGACGGCCGGCACTGGCAAGATCGCCAGCGGCTCGGTCCCGGCATCGGGTGGCTTCGGGCTGGTCGTCTTCGGCGGCACGACTGCCCAGCTGGTGACGGCCTCGGGTTGCCCGCAGGCGACGGCGGCCTTCTGGGCCACGTCGGCGGGTGAGTTCGTGACGTACATCCCTGGCACGGGGATCGCTGCGGTGAACGCGGCGTTCCTGGCGCTGTTCCCGGGTGACAACATCCCGGCGAACACGCCGCTCGTCGGGAAGTGTGTCTAAGAGGAGGCGGGGTCGCTCTGCGGAGCGGCCCCGGCCGCCTCGGCTGACACGGTGATGGAGTGGACCCTCGGGGCGTCCTTCGTGCCTTAGCGGCAGGACGGATGCTCCGGGGGTGCTCCCATGTCTCGGTGAGGAGGCGTGGGTACAGTGCTTCCCAGAGGTGGGACACAGCAAGGAGAGTTCTGAATGGGAATCGGTGGATTGACCCGTCTGGGTCTGGTAGCCGCTGCGGCCGGCCTGATGCTCAGCCTTGGCATGGTGTTCGCGGCGTCGGCGAACGCGCAGACGCCGCCGGCGACGTTCTACGGCAAGGGGCTGACGGCCGGTCACAAGGTGGAGGCCTCGATCGGTGGGCGCTCGTGCGGCACCGCGACGGTGACGGCGACGGGCGAGTGGGTGATCAGCGTTGCCTCGGACAACAAGTGCCAGCCGACGGCAGGGGCCGCGGTGAGCTTCACGATCAACGGCGCGCCGGCAACCGCCACTCCGGCCGCGGTGTGGCAGGCGGGCGGCACGCCGCCTGCGGCGAACATCGCGAACGGCTACGTGCTGACTGCCGGTACGGCTGCGACCCCGACCGCTCCGAAGACCGGTAACGCCGGCCTGCTGGGCGGCGACGGCGGCGCGGCGAGCACGTGGCTCGTGGCGGCGCTGGCAGCAGTCGCGCTGGTGACGGTCGCCGGTGGGCGCGCATACGCCCGCCGCAGCCGGTAGCCCAGCGTTTCGGGTCGCCCGGCTCCGGGCCGGGCGCGCTACGGTTGGAATGTGAGTAGCCGTTTGGGAGGGACGCCGGTGCCGACGCGAGGGCTGCTGGTCGTCGTGGCGGCGGTGGCGTTGCTCCTGGGGGCGGCGATTGGACAGCGCGCGACCGGCTCCCGCGCGAATGCGCAGGAGCCGGTCGCGATCATCTTCGGGTTCGTGGCCGTGGGCCCGGGCCAGACGGTGCCCACGCGCGTGCGCGCGCTCATCGGCGAGACGGTGTGCGGCACGAGCGTGCAGCTGACGCAGGCTGGCGAGCTGTACGTGTACACGCTGCTAGTGGCGTCGGCGCTGGAGAAGGCGGGCTGCGGGGTGGACGGGGCGGCCGTGCGCTTGCAGCTGCTCGCGGGGGAGATCGACACGGGTGTGCCGGCGGGGCAGGCGCTGTGGCATCGCGGCATTACGCGCGTGGACCTGACGGCGGTGGCGGCGTCGAGCGCGGGCGCATTCTTTGGCGAGCTGCCGGCGGGGCCGGGGCTCGCGCAGCTGCGCTGGGCGGGACCCTCGGGCACCGCCATGGCACGCGCGGTGGCGACGATCCGGCGCGAGGTGGTGGCGGTGTACCGCTGGAACACGCAACGGCAGCAGTTCGACGCGTACGTGGTGGGCGCGCCGGCCGAGGCTTCCGCTTATACGATGATTGATGCCGAAGATATCGTGTTCGTACGGGTGAAGTAGCGCGGTGCGCCGCGTGCAGCGGGCGTAGTGTGGCGGGGCCGACGCACAGCGCCGGCCACAGACTGGAGCCTGCGCGACAGGCTCGCTCAACGGCAGTAGCGCTCCCAGCGGCTTGTTGGAGGTCGGATGCAACCACTGCGGATGTGGGTCGACCAGCCGCGCAACACGTGGCTGGGGCTGGGCGCGCTGGCCGGGGCGGTGATGGCGTTCGTGGTGCTGATCGTGACGGTGGTGTTTGGCGGGGGTGACGGCGCGGAGTCGGCGCCGCCGGTGCTGGTAGCGTTGGTGAGCACGACGGCGACGGCCAAGGCGGCGGCCGAGGCGATGGCGACGGCCGAGGCGATGGCGACCGGGATGCCGGACGCGTCGGGCACGATCCGCACGCTGGCGGAGCTGCGGGAGCGCTTCGGCGAGCCGCCGGAGGCGAAGTACGGGCGCATCCGCATCCCGCGCATCGGGGTGGACGCGCCGATAGTGGCGCGCTACGTGGGCTCGGACCTGGTGCTGGCGCTGCCGGCGGGGCCGTCGGACGTGGGGTGGTACGATTTCTCGGCCGCGGACCCGCGCTACGGCGGCGCGCCGGGCGACGGTGGCAACACGATCCTCTCGGGACACGTGGACTACGCGGCGCGCGTGGCGTTCGCGGGAAACCTGACGTATCGCGGGCCGGGGGTGTTTCGTAACCTCGAGCTGCTGAGCCCGGGCGACAAGATCGTGGTGCAGGTGCGGGACCGCACGCTGGAGTACGCGGTGCAGTGGCGCACGCGCGAGTCTGGCGCGGGGGGCGACTGGGCGCGGATCATGAGCAGCAAAGTCGGTGGCGACGCGCTAACGCTCATTACGTGCGGGGGCGACTTCAACTTCCAGACGCTGGAGTACAGCCACCGCATCGTGGTGCGGGCGGCGCGCACGTAGGCAGCGTTTCGCTGCACTACCGGGTTGAGTGGCGTGTGTGGGTCACGCGTGCTCGGTGGCCCGCTCGGTGCGCGGGTGTGCTTGCGTGCGTCGGGCGCAGGTGCGGTCTGCGCGTCGGGCGTGATTCCTCGGCGGCGCTTCCCTGCTGCTCGGTGTAGCGTTCGCAATCCACCTCGACGGCTGGGTCCGCGGGTGCGGCGGCGCTCGGCGTCGCTTTCCCGGGCTGCGACGGCCCTCCTATACTTGTGAGTGGAGAGGTGTCCGAGTGGTTGATGGTGCCGCTCTCGAAAAGCGGTAGGCGCAAGCCTCGTGGGTTCGAATCCCACCCTCTCCGCCACCCGCACACCTGGTCCGGCTGCGCGTCCGGGCGAACGCCTCGACTTCTCGAGGTGCTGCGCTGCTCGCGCAGTGCGCGGAGGTCCGGCGCACGCCTCGCGGAGAGGTGCTGGAGTGGTTGAACAGGCTCGCCTGGAAAGCGTGTAGGGGGGTCACACCCCCTCGTGGGTTCGAATCCCACCCTCTCCGCCATTCGCCCCGCGTCCTAACGGCCAGCCGCGCGCTGCGCGAGCCTTCCCTCCGGCCTCCCCTGACACGCCGCCGACGCTCGGCGCGCCGCAAGCGCAATTGAGCCCGGCAGTGCAGTGGAACGCTGCCTAGAGGCGGCGCGGGCGCTCGAAGGCGACGCGGGCGTTGCCGCGTGGGTCCGGCGGTGGGGGCGCGGGCTCGCGGCCGGCGCGGATGCGGTACTCGGTGGTGAGCTCGCGTTCGGCCCGCGCGGTCTCGTCGCTGGCGGCGTCGATCGCCTCGCGCACGCGCGCGCGTGCGGCGCGCAGGCGCGTCGTGGCGCGCTGCGTGGGCTCGCGCAGCGGCTGCGGCAGCGCGGCGGCGGCGTCCTCACGCACGAGCAGCGTACGGGCGAGCGCGAAGCCCGCGCCGGCGGCGATGGTGAGCCAGAACATCGGCGTGCCTCGCTTCCGTGCGGTGGTGGCGGCGGAGCCCTGCTAGTTGCGCCGGCGCGCGACGCCGGAGACGACGCCGACGCCGCGGCGGATGCCGCGCGCGAAGGCGGCCGCGCGAATGAGCGGGCTGACGGTGGTGTCCGCGATGAACTCCGAGGTGCCGCGCACGTTGTGCATGGTGTCGCGCAGCTCCTCGAGCGTGGGGCGCAGGGGGTCGCGCACGAGCTCCTGGAGCGTGCGTGTCAGGCGTCGCACGGCGAAGAGCAGGCCGAGCAGCACGACGATCAGCACGAGCAGCAGCAGTGCGCCGAGAGCGCCGTACACGACGATCACGATGTCGCGCCACTCCTGCAGGTTCGGCATCGTGCTGCTGCGTCCGTCCTACCTGTGGCGACTGGGTGTCGCGCGGTGCGCGTCAGTCGAGCGCGCGGTCGATGGTGCCGCCGCCGACGACGGCATCGCCGAGCGCCTCGCCTGCATCGCGGGGTTGCTCGTTACGGTATAGCACCACGGCCTGACCCGGGGTGACGGCGCGCACGGGGCGGGCGAGGCGCACCGTGAAGCTGTCCTCGGCGATGTCGTCCACGTGTGCGGCCACGAGTGCGCCGTGATAGCGGATGCGCGCGTGGAGCGGCTCGCCGGCGGCGGGCGGCGCGGCGACCCAGCGCGGCGCGGAGGCGCGCAAGGCGCGCGTGGCGAGTGCATCGGCATCGCCGACGGTGATCACGTTCGCGCGTGCATCGATGGCGGTGACGTAGCGCGCGGCGCCGGTCGTGAGCCCGAGCCCGCGGCGCTGGCCGATGGTGTACGCGGCTGCGCCGGTGTGCGTGCCGAGCGTGGCGCCATCGCGCGCGACGATCGAGCCGGGCGTGAGCGGGACGCCGCGCTCGCGCAGCAGCGTGCGGTAGTCGCCGCCGGGCACGAAGCAGATGTCGGCGCTGTCGGGTTTGGTGGCGACGCCGAGGCCGAGCTCGGAGGCGATGCGGCGCGTCTCGTGCTTGCTGAGCGCGCCGAGCGGGAACAGCGTGCGCGCGAGCGCGCGCTGGTCGAGCGTGTACAGCACGTACGACTGGTCCTTGTCGGCGTCGGCGGCGGCGTGCAGCGAGTAGCCATCGGCGGCGTGCACGATGCGCGCGTAGTGGCCGGTGGCGAGCAGGTCGGCGCCGAGCGCCTGCGCGCGGTCCAGCAGCGTGGCGAACTTGATGCGCTGGTTGCAGGCGAGGCAGGGGTTGGGCGTGCGGCCGTCTGCGTAAGCGGCGACGAAGGGCGCGATCACGTCGCGCTCGAACTCGCGCTCGAGGTTGAGCACGTAGTGCGGGATGCCGATGCGCTGGGCTGCGGCGCGCGCGTCGGCGACGTCCTCGACGCCGCAGCACGTGCGTCGAGAGCGCAGCGTGGTGCCGTCGGCCTGCGTGTACAGGCGCATCGTGACGCCGAAGACGTCGTAGCCGGCGCGATGCAGCAGCGCGGCTGCGACCGCGGAGTCGACGCCACCGGACATCGCGACGAGGACGCGCGGGGCGCTCACCGGCGGTTGCGGCGCGCGCGGCGGCGGCGGATGCGTGACGTCATGCATGCATTGTAGCGGAGGCCTCGCGTTCGGCCTCGTGCGCGGCGCGGTGCGCCGCTACGATGCCTGCGATGCGGTCGGCACGGCTGAGGCGGTTGCTCGTGGCGTGCGCGTGGGCGGGCGCGCTGGCGCTCGGCGCGTGCTCGGAC
>VGPB01000041.1 GCA_016875695.1 Chloroflexota bacterium
CAGGCGGAGCTGCTCGCGCGGGCGGTGGCGGGGGAGCTCGGCCTGCCGCTCACGGGCGCGCTGCGGCGCACGCGTGGCACGGCGGCACGCGAACGTCACGGGCGCGTTCGCCGCGACGCCGGTGCGGGGATGCGTGCTGCTCGTCGACGACGTCACGACGACGGGCGCGACCCTCGACGCCGGGGCCGGGGTGCTGCTCCTGGCCGGTGCAGCACGCGTGTTCGTACTGGCGGTTGCCCGCGAGGACTGAGCGGCGTATCACATTCGCCGGTAGTTCCGGGGCGCACAACCCGCTGGCGTTCGCGCTGCGTATGCTCCACGATCGGTTGGCTACGCTTCGTGCCTCGGAGGCGCGCGTGATTATCGCCGTTGCCCTGAACCCCGCCATCGATCAGACCGTCGAAGTCGACCACTTCCACGAGGCCGACACCAACCGCGTGCTCGGCATCCGCTACGACATCGGCGGGAAGGGCATCAACGTCGCGCGCGCGCTGAAGGAGATCGGCTGCGAGGCGCTGGCGACGGGTTTCGCTGCCGGCCAGCGCGGGCGGATGATCGAGGATCAGCTGCTCGACGACGGCATCGGCTGCGACTTCGTCGACGTGCCGGGCGAGACGCGCACGAACATCACCATCTTGGACCGCTCGACGCACCGTCACACGCAGCTCGCGCTGGCCGGGCCGTTCGTGTCGGACGCCGCCGGTATCGCGCTGCGCGAGCGGCTGCGGCGGCGCGTGCGCGCCTCGACGTGGCTGGTGCTCGCGGGCTCGATCCCGCCGCCCGGCGACGCGGCGCTGTACGTGGAGCTGATCCGCATGGCCGAGGAGCGCGGAGGATGCAGCGCGCTGGACGCCGACGGACCGATCGTGGAGGCGGTGCTGGCGTCGGGCGTGCGGCCGACGCTGCTTAAGATCAACGCGGACGAGCTCGCGCGGCTGCGGCACGAGCCGGCGCTGGGCGAGCCGGCAGCGGCGCTAGAAGCCGCGCGGCAGCTGCACGCGCGTAGCCATGTGGAACGTGTGGTGGTGACACTGGGGGCGGGCGGCGCGATCGCGGTGTCGGCGGAGGGTGAGTTCATCGTGGCGTCGCCGGACGTGGACGTGATCTCGGCGGTGGGCGCGGGCGACGCGTTCATGGCGGGACTGATGTACGGGCTGGTCAAGCAGCAACCGTGGGCGCACGCGCTGGAGCTGGCCGCCTCGGCCGGCGCGGCCGCCTGCCTGACGCGTGGCCCGCTGTGCGAGGGCGCCGACGTCTGGCGCCTGCTCCCCGGCGCGCACGCCGAGCGGCTCGCGGCCCCCGTGGTCGTCGGCTAGCGGCGCCGCGACAGCGACTTCCTCCGGCTTCGGCGGCCGGCTCGCGTTGGGACCTGGTACGTGACGCCAGGTACGGGCGTCACTGAGGGGTCGAACGAAGCCAGGTGCGCGCTCGAATCGCGGTCGCGCGGGGGCTGCGCTACCGTACGAGGGCTTCACGTTCGGCATGGCGCGCCCTGCGGGCGGTACAGCGCGGCATAGCGCGGCACAGAGGAGGCGGCACGGCATGACGATTGACATCCAGACCGCGGCTCGCGCGGGGGACGTGCTCGCCGCTGCCGACTCGCAGATCGCGGCGGCGCTCGCGCGCGAGGAGGCACGCCAGCGCGGCACGCTCGAGATGATCGCTTCGGAGAACTTCACGTCGGCGGCGGTGCTGGAGGTCGTCGGCAGCGTGCTGACGAACAAGTACGCCGAGGGCTACCCGGGCAAGCGCTACTACGGCGGATGCGAGTTCATCGACGAGATCGAGACGCTCGCCATCGAGCGCGCGCGTGCGCTGTTCGGTGCGGAGCACGCGAACGTGCAGCCGCACTCCGGGGCGCAGGCGAACATGGGCGTGTACATGGGCGTGATCAAGCCCGGCGACACGGTCATGGGCATGAAGCTCGACCAGGGCGGCCACCTCACGCATGGCTCGAACGTGAACTTCTCTGGCAAGCTCTACCGCTTCGTGTCGTACGGCGTCGAACGCGAGCGCGAGACGATCGACTACGAGCAGATGGCGGCGCTGGCGCGGGAGCACCGCCCGAAGGTGATCGTGGTCGGTGCGACGGCGTATCCGCGCGTGATCGACTTCCCGCACGCGCGCGCGATCGCGGACGAGGTGGGCGCGCTGCTGATGGCGGACATGGCGCACATCGCGGGCCTGGTCGCGGCGGGCGTGCACCCGACGCCGGTGGGGCACGCGCAGCTGATCACGTCGAGCACGCACAAGACGTTGCGCGGGCCGCGCGGCGGGCTGATTCTGTGCGACGCTGCGTACGCGCGGTCGATTGACCGCGGCGTGTTCCCCGGCGCGCAGGGCGGTCCGCTGATGCACGTCGTCGCGGGGAAGGCGGTCGCGTTCCTCGAGGCGGCGACCCCGGAGTTCAGCGCGTACGCGCGGCAGATCGTGGAGAACGCGCAGGCGCTCGCCGAGACGCTACTCGACGCGGGGCTGCGCATCGTGAGCGGCGGCACGGACAACCACCTGCTGTTGGTGGACGTCACGCCGAAGGGGCTGAACGGGCAGCAGGCGGAGGACGCGCTGGCGCGCTGCGGGATCATCGTGAACAAGAACGCGATCCCGTACGACACGCTGCCGCCGGCGGTGGCGTCGGGCATCCGCATCGGCACGCCCGCGCTGACGTCGCGCGGGCTCGGCGCGCAGGAGCTGCGCCGGGTGGGCGTGCTGATCGCGGAGGTGCTCGACGCGCCGGACGACGCTGCCGTGCAGCGGCGCGCGAGCGAGGCGGTGCAGGCGCTGTGCGCCGCCTACCCCGCGCCGGGGGTGCCGGCGGCATAGCGCGCGGCTGTGCGGGGATGGACGAAGGGGGCGCCCATGGGCGCCCCCTTCGCTCGCTGGTGCGACCTGCCGCGCGCGCTAGTTTGCAGGGGTTGCGGTTGCGGCTGGGCGCACGCGTGGGGCGCGCCGCGTGTCGCCGAGCTCGTCGCGCCGGTCGAGGCGGTGCTCGACGATGTCGACGATGGCTTGGCCGATCGCGCGGCGGGCCTCGGGCGGAAGGCTCGGGTCGACGTACAGCCGGCAGAGCACGGTGAGCACGGGGTGCGCGCGCGGGGACTGCGCCACACGGCGGCAGATGCGCGCGGCGGTGAGCTCGCGGTCGCGGCAGCGCCGGACGCCGCCGAGACGGCCGACGTGGCGCTCGCCGCTAGCGCGGCCGCGAGCACGGCAGGGACGACTGCATGCTTCCAGATGTTCACCGTGGGCTCCTTCGGTGCGTGGGGAAGGACTAGGGTCCTTCCAACGACGCCCGGGGCCGCGCGTTCGGCGGCTGCGTATACTCCGGCCGCTGGAGCCGTGCAGCGGGGAGGGCGAGCATGCCGAGGACAGCTGCGACGAGCCGGCCGGCAGCGCGGGGGCGCGCCAGTCGGCCCCGGATGCGCCCGCGGAGCATCGCGCGCCGGAGCAGATCAAGGCGAAGGCGCTTGCGGACTTCCTCGACGTGATGAGTCGCGCGGTGTTCCAGTCGGGGATGTCGTGGCGGGTGGTGAACGCGAAGTGGGCCGGGACACGGGAGGTGCTGGCGGGGTTTGACCCGCTGGTGCTGGCCGCGTGGGGCGAGGTGGAACTGGACCGGGCCGCGCAGGACGCGCGGCTGATCCGCAACCGCCGCAAGATCGCCGCCGTGGTGGACAACGCGCGCACGATGCTCGAGCTGGCGGACGACGCGAAGGCGTTTCGCCGCTACCTGCGCTCGCACGAGGACTTCGAGGCGCTCGTGGCGGCGCTGCGCAAGCGCTTCAAGTTCCTCGGCGACATGGGCGCGTACTACTTCCTCTACGTGGTCGGCGAGGCGGTGCCGGACTACGAGGCGTACTGCCGCGCGCACGGCGTGACGCCGATGGGGGAGCGGTAGCGGCGCCCCGGGCGGCGCGCCGGGCGCATTGACCCTCGGGGGAGCGCGTTTCTATACTCGGCGGGCTCATGGGCGCCCGCCGGGCGTCTCCGTCCGTCCGCGGCCGCGTCGGTGCGCGCGGCGCGGCTCGATTCCGTTCTGTTCATGCGTGAGCCTGCCGGGGCCGCGCGTCCGGTGTGCCGGGGATCGTAGGGGGTTGCTTGGACCAGGCGCTTAAGGAGTACGAGCTCGTCTACATCGTGAGCCCGCGGGTGGCCGCCGACACTGTCGCGAGCGTCATTGAGCGCGTGAGCGCAGTGGTGACGGACGGCGGGGGCGAGGTGCTCACGACGGACAACTGGGGGCGGCGGCGGCTGGCGTACCCGATCAAGCGCTTCTTCGAGGGCACGTACGTGGTGAACACGCTGCGCATGCCCGCGTCGCAGGCCAAGCCCCTGGAGGCCGCGCTCGAGATCTCGGAGGAGGTGCTGCGGCACCTGCTCACGACGGGGATCATCCAGCAGCCGACGCGCCGCGGCGATCGGCGCGACGACGACCGCGAGCGGCCCGCGCCGATGGCGGACGCGCCGACGGCGCTGGCGGCGGCCGCGCCGCCTCCGCCCATACCCGCGTCCGCCGCGTCCGAGGCGCCCGCCGCAGCGGCCGCGGAGAGTACGATGGAGCCGGTCGCGGCGCCCCCGGCGAACGACGCCTCTCGCGATGAGGCGCCCGCCGAGGCCGCTTCCGACGCATAGCGCGCAACTCCCCCGCGGAGGAGGGCCCGCATGGCCAGCCTGAACAAAGTTATGATCATCGGGAACCTCGGGGCGGACCCCGAGATGCGGTACACGGCGAACGGCAGCGCCGTGACGGAGTTTCGCGTCGCCGCGAGCGACAGCTGGACGGACCAGTCCGGCGAACGCCGCGAGCGCACCGAGTGGTTCACGGTGATCACGTGGAACCGGCTCGCGGAGACGTGCGCGCAGTACCTTGCCAAGGGGCGCCAGGTCTACGTCGAGGGGCGGCTGCAGACGCGCTCCTGGGACGGCCAGGACGGACAGAAGCACTATAAGACCGAGGTGATCGCGGAGACGGTGCGCTTCCTGGGCAGCCGCGATGATCGCGGCGGCGGCGGGGCCTACGCACAGCCGCTGCCCGTGGGCGCGGACGCTGCGGGCGACCTCGAGGCGGACGACCTGCCGTTCTAGTTCGCGTGGCGCGCCGGGCGGCGCGGGGAGACGTACGAGCGCATGATGACGATGGACACCACCCCGGCCTCCACTGCTGCCGACGCGCTCCTCGCGGAGGCTCCGCGCGACGCGCGTCCGGAGCGCCCCGAACGGGGTGAGCGCGGCGGTGACCGCGACGGCGGGGACCGCCGGCGCACGGGCGCGCGGCGGCGCGGCTGCGAGTTCTGCATCGACAAGATCGACATGCCGGACTACAAGGACGTCACGCTGATGCGCCGCTACGTTACTGATCGTGGGAAGCTGGACCCGCGGCGGAAGGCCGGCACGTGCGCGAAGCACCAGCGCAAGGTCGCGGGGGCGGTGAAGCGCGCGCGGCACTTGGCGCTGCTGCCGTACACCTCGGAGCACGTGCGCCTGTCCGGCGTGCTCGCCGGCCGGCCCGCGCCGTCGGGCGGTCGCCGCTAGCCGGGGACGTGGCACCGGGAGCGCGGGGCGAACGCCGCAAGCGGTAGGCGCGCAGTCGCGCCCACGGACCGCGCAACTGCCAGGAGGGCGAGCGTGGTGGGCAAAGCGCCCCAGCAGGCCGCTTCGCAGCGCGGCCAGCGGGCCTCGTTGCGGCTCGAGCACTGGCTGCTGCTCGGCGTCGTGGGGGTGCTGGCGGCCGCCGCGCTGATCGTCGCGGTCGGCGTCTATCTCACCGAGTACCGCCCGCCGCGCGCGCATGTGCTGCGCGTCGGCGACACCGACTACGACGCGGGCGAGGTAGCGGGGCGCGCGATGTTCGCGCTGCGCTTCGAGCTGGGCGCGGCGGACCTCAATAAGCCGGAGCAGTTCGTGGAGCAGGTGCTCGATCGCATCGAGCGCGACCACGTGCTGCGCGAGCGCGCGCCCGCGCTGGTAGGCGCCGTCACGGACGCCGACATCGAGCGCGAGTTGCGCACCCAGCTGGGCCTGCTGCCGGCGCCGGGCACCCCCGCGCCGGGCGCCGGGCTGCCGTCGATCGCGACGCCGGAGGCCACCGCAACCGCGACGGCCGCGCCCACGCCGCTGCCGCCGATGACCGCGGACGAACGCGAGGCGTACGCACGCGGGCTGCGCGAGAAGCTGCGCACCATGGGCCTGTCGCGCGCGGAGTGGGAAGCGGTGCTGACCGCGCAGCTGTTGCAGCGCCGGCTCGAGGAGCGCTTTGTCGCCAAGATCGGCACGAGCGGCCCGCAGCTGCAGCTCGCGCGCGTGCGCGTCGCCGACGAGGCCACGGCGAACCGGGTGCGGGACCAGCTCGTCGCCGGCGCCGATGTCGCGAAGCTCGCGGCCGAGCAGTCGCTCGACCAGGCGACGCGGGCGAGCGGCGGCGACCTGGGCTGGCAGCCGGCGGCGCTGTTCGAGGCTAGCGTGCGCGCTGCGGTCGCGAATCTCGGCGCGGGGGGCGTCACCGTCGTGCGCAACCGGTGGCTCTTCGACGTGTATCGTGTCACGAACGCCGACGCCGCACGTGCGTACGATGCGGGCGCGGCGGCGCAGCTGGCACAGCGCTGGGTCGACGAGTGGGTGGCGACAGAGAAGGGCCACCTGCGGATCGAGCGCGACCTGTCGAACGACGAGGAGACGTGGATCCGCGAGCAGGTGGGCGAGCGGCTGCAGCGGGCGCTGTCGTGAGCGCGGTGGGCGTGGCGCTGCTCGGCGCGGGGAACGTCGGCGGCGGCGTGATCGCCGCGCTGGGCGCGGGCGGCTCGCGCTACACGGCGACCGTGGGGCGACCGCTGGAGTTGCGCCACGTGCTCGTGCGCGACAGCGCGCGCGCGCGTCCGGGCATCGGCGCGGCGGCGGTCACCACCGACATCGCGACTGTGCTCGGCGACCCGGCGGTCGCCGTCGTCGTCGAGGTGATGGGCGGCGAGGAGCCCGCGCGCGACTACATCGCGCGCGCGCTCGCGGCGCGCCGGCACGTCGTCACGGCGAACAAGGAGGTGATGGCGAAGCACGGCGCGTCGTTGCTCGCGCTCGCGGAGCAGCACGGCGTGAGCCTGCGCTACGAGGCGGCGGTGGGCGGCGGCATTCCGATCATCAGCCCGCTGTCGCGCGACCTGCTGGCGAACGAGCTCACGGCGATCACCGCGATCATCAACGGCACGACGAACTACATGCTCACCGGCATGGCGCGCGACGGCGTCGACTACGCGCAAGCGCTCGCCGAGGCACAGCGGCTCGGCTACGCGGAGCCGGATCCGAGCGCCGACGTCGAAGGCATCGATGCCGCGTATAAGCTCGCGATCTTGTGCGGGCTCGCGTTCCACGTGGCCGTCGCGCCGGAGGACGTGGCGCGCAGCGGAATTACGCGGCTCGGCGCGCGCGACTTCCGCTACGCGCGCGAGCTCGGCTACGCGATCAAGCTGCTCGCCAGCGGTCGGGTCGTCGATGGGGGGCTGGTGGCGTCGGTGCAGCCGACGTTCGTGGCGCTGGACGAGCCGCTCGCGCGCGTGGACGGCGTGCTCAACGCGGTGCAGATCGAGGGCGACCTTGTGGACCGAGTGCTGTTCGAGGGGTCGGGCGCGGGGCCCGGCCCGACGGCCAGCGCCGTGCTGGCCGACGTGCTCGACATCGCGCGCGACATCGTCGTGGGGCGCCCACCGGGAGCGGCGGTGACGCCGCGGCCGGTGGCGGTGCACGCGCCGGGCGCGGCGCGCGCGCGCTACTACCTGCGGCTGACGGTGGTCGACCGCCCGCGCGTGTTGGCGCGCATCAGCGGCGTGCTCGGCGATCACGAGATCAGCATCGCGTCGGTGATTCAGGCGGAGACGGACGAGCACGCGCGCACGGCGGAGCTGGTGATCACCACGCACCAGGCGCCGGGGAGCGCGATCGCGGCGGCGCTGGAAGTGATCCGCGTGCTCGACGTGGTCGTGGAGGTGGGCAACGTGCTGCCGATGGTCGGGGGCGCGCGCGCATGACGTCCGAGGCGGAGGTGCTGTCGGCGTGGGCGACGGAGGAGCTCGCGCGGGCGAGCGCGCGCCTCGATGCGCTGGCGCGGGAGGTGGTGCAGCTGCAGGCGGTGGTGCTGGAGCAGCGCGAGCAGGCCGAAGCGCTGCGCCAGGCGCTCGCGACCGTCGAGGGCCGCACGCGGCGGCAGGAGGGCGGCCGTGACGCCGCGCTCGGGCTGGGGCTGCAGCTCGCAGCGTTCGACGAGCGGCTGTACGAGGAGGCGGCGCTGCGGCGCGACCAGGCCGTGTCGCTGGAGCATCAGCAGCGCGCGCTCGGCGAGCAGCTGCAACAGCTCGAGCGCGTGGGCGAGGTGTTCGACGAGCGGCTGCGCGCGATGGAGCTGGCGGTCGTGGCCGTCGCGGAGCGCCAGCAGCAGTTGGCAGCGGAGGTGTCCGGGCGGCGCGAGCGCGACCGGCAGCTCGGCGACCGCCAGGAAGCGCTGGCGGAGCGCATCGGCGCGGTGGCGACGCTCGCGCAGCGCGCGGCGGACGACGTGGTGCCGTACGCGGTGGCGCTGCCGCGCGTCGAGCTGGTGCTGCGCACGCTGGACGCGCGCACTTCGGATCAGTCGCGCGCGCAGGAGCGCGCGAACGAAGAGCTGCGCGTGGTGCGCGGACTCGCGGATCGCGAGGTGGTGTTCGTGGAGCTGTTCGATCAGCTACGCGCGCTGCGGTTGCAGCTCGAGGAGCGATTACGCACGTTTGAGGAGCGCAGCGAGCTGCTGGAGCGGACGACGGCGGGCAGCGTCGATCAGCGCGTGTTGCTCGGCGAGCACGTGCGCACGCTCGAAGTGCGCATCGAGCAGCTCACGCGCAACGGGGAGCTGCAGCGGCAGGCGCTGCTGGACCACTTTCGGCGCATGAGCGAGGCGGCGGAGGAGGCGAACCGGCGCGCGGCGGAGGAGCTGGCGCGGCAGGCGCGAGCGGACCGCGAGCTGCTGGTGCGCATGGTCGAGGGCAGCGAGGTCGTGGCGACCGAGCAGCCGCTGTGAGCGCCGGGCCGCCGGTGAGCGTGGGTCTGCTGTGAACGAGGGGCGCTTCATCCTCGAGCGCTACGCGGCGCTGCTGCCGGTGACCGCGACGACGCCGCGGGTGACGCTGGGCGAGGGCGGCACGCCGCTCATGCGCTCGCGCGTGCTGGAGCGCGAGCTCGGGCTCGGGGCGTTGTACTTCAAGCTCGAGTTCACGAACCCGACGGGCTCGTTCAAGGACCGCGGCATGGTGCTCGCGGCGGCGAAGGCCGTCGAGGCGGGCGCCGAGACGCTGCTGTGCGCGTCGACCGGCAACACCTCGGCTTCCGCAGCGGCCTATGCGGCGCGGTACGGGTTGCGCGCGGTCGTGGTGGTGCCCGCGGGGCGCATCGCGGCGGGCAAGCTCGCGCAGGCGATTGCGCACGGTGCGGAGATCGTGGCGATCGACGGCTCGTTCGACGACGCGCTGCGTATCGCGCGTGAGCTGGCGTCGCGGCCGGGGGTCGCGCTGGTCAACTCGGTCAACCCGTACCGCATCGAGGGGCAGAAGACGGCGGCGTTCGAGATCGTGGACGAGCTCGGCACGGCGCCTGACGTGCTGTGCATCCCGGTGGGCAACGCGGGCAACATCACGGCGTACTGGCGCGGCTTCTGTGAGTACCGCCAGCGGGAGCGCGCCGCCACGCGGCCGCGCATGTGGGGGTTCCAGGCCGCGGGCGCAGCGCCGCTGGTGCTCGGCCATCTGGTGAAGCATCCCGAGACGGTGGCGACGGCGATCCGCATCGGCAACCCCGCGTCGTGGCAGGGGGCGATCGCGGCGCGTGAGGAGTCCGCGGGGCTAATCGCGGCGGTCAGCGACGAGCAGATCCTCGCCGCGTACCGCCGGCTCGCCGCCGAGGAGGGCGTGTTCTGCGAGCCTGCCTCGGCGGCGTCGGTGGCGGGGCTGATCGCGCAGGCGGCCGCGGGCGCCACGCTCCGCGGGCTGACCGCCGTGTGCGTGATCACGGGCGCCGGGCTGAAGGATCCCGACACCGCGCTCACCGTCGAGGCGGTGCGCCACGAGGTGCCCGCCGACCTCGCGGCAGTCGAGCGAGCGCTAGGCTGGCGCTGAGCGCGCGCGGCCGGGCGGGGAGCGCGCGGCCTCGTGCTACGATCGAGCCTCTGCCGCGCTGCGGGCGCGGCTCCAGTATGAGGTCCCGCCCGTGACCAGCCTGCCATCCACCACCGAGGCCACGATGGACCAGGACGCGCTGGAACGCATCGTGCGCGAGCTGATCGTGGCCGTCGGCGAGGACCCTGCGCGCGACGGCCTGCGCGACACGCCGCGGCGCATCGCGTCGATGTACCGTGAGCTGTTCGAGGGGTTGCAGCAGGACCCGGTTGCCGCGCTGTCGGTGGGCTTCGAGGAAGCGCACGACGAGCTGGTGGTGCTGCGCGAGATCCCGTTCTACTCGATGTGTGAGCATCACTTCATGCCGTTCCACGGGCAGGCGCACGTGGGCTACCTGCCGGACGGGCGCATCGTGGGGCTGTCGAAAATCGCGCGCGCGGTCGAGATCTTCGCGCGGCGTCCGCAGGTGCAGGAGCGGCTGACGGACCAGATCGCGGAGACGATCGAGCGAGTGCTGGGCGCGCGCGGTGTGGGGGTGGTGATCGAGGCAGAGCACCTGTGCATGACGGCGCGCGGGGTGCGCAAGCCGGGGGCGACGATGGTCACCTCCGCGATGCGCGGGCGCTTCCGCGACGACGCCAACACGCGTCAAGAGTTCCTGGGGCTGATCCGGCCGCCGCAGTGACGACCACCCTACTCGGGGAGCGAGCTGCCAGGATGCCGCTGCGCGTGGCCATGCTGGCGCTGCACACGTCGCCGCTCGCCGCGCTCGGGGGGCGCGAGACGGGCGGCATGAACGTGTACGTGCGTCACGTCGCGCGCGAGCTCGCGCGGGCGGGCGTCGGGGTGGATGTGTTCACGCGCCGCACGGATGCGCATGCGCCGGAGGTCGTGCCGCTGGACGCCGCCGAGGCCGGCGGGGCCGGCGAGGCGGGCGCGCGGCTCGTGCACGTGGTGGCGGGGCCCGCCGAGCGACTCGAGAAGGAGGCCCTGCCGCCGCTCGTCGAGGAGTTCGCGGACGGCGTCTACGCGTTCGCGCAGTGCGAGGGCCGCGCGTACGACGTGGTGCACTCGCACTACTGGCTCGCGGTGGAGGCGGGGGCGCTGCTCGCACGGCGCTGGGGCGTGCCGCACGTCGCGATGTTCCACACGCTCGGCGACGTGAAGCTGCGCGCGCGCGCGTCAGAGCGCGAGCCCGCGGTGCGGCTGGAGGCCGAGCGGCGGCTGGTGCACGAGGTCGATTGCATCGTCGCGGCGACGGAGCACGAGCGGCAGTTGCTGCGGCAGCTGTATCGCGTGCCGCCGGCGCACGTGCGGGTTATCCCGCTGGGCGTGGATCGCGAGCAGTTCCGGCCGCGCGACCGCGCGGCGGCGCGCGCGCGCGTGGCCATGCCCGAGAGCATGGCGGCGGACGCGCCGGTCGTGCTCGCGGTGGGGCGGCTGGAGCCGCTCAAGGGGCTCGACATCCTGATCGTCGCGCTCGCGGAGATGACGGTGCGCGACGCGCAGCTGCTGATCGCGGGCGGCGATAAGCGAGCGGCGGCGGAGGTCGCGCGGCTGCGCGCGGTCGCGGCGGGCGCCGGCGTGGGGGAGCGCGTGCACTTCCTCGGTGCGGTCCCGCACGAGGCGCTCCCGGCGTACTACAACGCGGCGGACGTGGTGGCGGTGCCGTCCTTCTACGAGTCGTTCGGACTGGTGGCGGTGGAGGCGCTGGCCTCCGGTGTGCCGGTGGTGGCGTCGCGCGTTGGCGGGCTGACGACGACGGTGGCCGACGGTCGCACGGGGTACCTGATTCCGTGGCGGTGTCCGGGGCCGTTCGCGGAGAAGCTGGACTTGCTGCTGGGCAACGCGGCGCTGTGCGCGGCGCTGGGGCGCGCGGGGGCCGAGGCGATGGCGCCCTTCGCCTGGCCGGCGATCGCGGCCGCGCTGCGCGAGCTCTTCGCAGCGCTTGCCGCGGCGGCGGAG